>NZ_JAJSYW010000073.1:0-30202 GCF_036815005.1 Streptomyces sp. IBSBF 2435
CGGGGAGGAGGGTGATACGGAGGGCGTGGAGGCGGGGTGGGGAGGCGATCACGTCGTAGGACGAGATGCGCGCGTCGGTGACGGTGACCGTGAGGGCGAGGGTGAGCCGGCCGCGGGGGGTGACGACGATGCCGACGGCGCCGTCGATGAGTGCGGGGGCGGCGTAACGGGCGCGGCGGCCGAGGACCAGGGTCTCGTCGGCGACCGCGCGGGCGCCCCGGACGAGCACCGCCCGGCCGGCCGGCAGCGCCGCGGGATCGGCCCGCCGGACGACGTCGGGCGCGAGGACGGCGAGCAGTCCGGCGATGTCCCCGCCGCGGGCCGCCGCGAGGAAGGCCTCGACGACCACCCGGTGCCCCGCCACCTTTTCCGCGCCCGCCGCTGGCGTCCCGTGCACCTTGGCCCGCGCCCTGCTGGCCAGCTTCTTCGCCGCCCCGGGTGAGCGCCCGACGATGGGCGCGATGCGGTCGAAGGGCACCGCGAAGCTGTCGTGCAGCACGAAGGCGACGCGTTCGTCCGGCCCGAGCGCGTCGAGCACGACCAGCAGCGCGCGCCCGACCGACTCGGCGAGCTCGGCCTCCTGCTCGGGACCATCGCCGTCCGGCGCGAGGTCGGGCACGTGCTCGCCGACCGGGTCCTCACGGCGGGCGGCCCGGCCGCGCAGGGCGTCGAGGCACAGCCGGGAGACGACGGTGGTGAGCCAGGCCGCCAGGTTGCCGATGCTGCCGGCGTCCACCGCGGCGAGCCGCAGCCACGCCTCCTGGACGGCGTCCTCGGCCTCGGCGGCCGAGCCGAGCATGCGGTAGGCGACGGCGACCAGCCGCCGCCGCTCCGCCTCGAACCGCCGCGCCAGCAGCTCGGGGCCGTCGTGCTCGTCCATGTGTCACCTTCGCTCGTCGCGGTCCGCCGACAGTACGACGACCGGGGCGGGACAAAGGTGACCGCGTCGCACGCGGGCGGTCCCGTCCGACAAGGACCGGCCTTCCGCGGCAGCCCGAGGGATCACGTACCGCACCGTCCGAATACCGCCGGAACGGGCCACGCGCGCGGGGCAGGGTGGGGCCATGGCCTCACAGAACACGACCGTGATCGACCACACCCGTATCGAGCCCGGCATCCTCTACTTCGGCACGCCCGTCGTGCTGCTCTCGACCGTCAACGAGGACGGGACGGCGAATCTGGCCCCTATGTCGTCGGCCTTCTGGCTGGGGTGGCGGTGCATGCTCGGGCTGGGCGCGCGGTCGCAGACGGCGCGCAATCTGCTGCGGGAGCGGGAGTGCGTACTGAATCTGCCCGACGACCGGCTGGCCGGGGCGGTGGACCGGCTGGCGCTGACCACCGGGCGCGATCCGGTACCTGCGGGGAAGGCGGCACGCGGGTACCGCCACGAGGGGGACAAGTTCGGCCGGGCCGGGCTGACGGCGGTGGCGTCGCGGACCGTACGGCCGCCGCGGGCCGCGGAGTGCCCGGTGGCGATGGAGGCCGTGCTGGAGGCCACCCACCCGCTGGCCGAGGACGACCCTGAGCAGCGCGGCGGCATCATCGTCTTCGAGGTCCGGGTCCAGCGGGTGCTGGTGCACGAGGAGATCCGGTTGGCGGGCAGCGCCGACCGTATCGATCCCGACGCCTGGCGCCCGCTGATCATGAGCTTCCAGCAGCTGTACGGACTCGGCCCGCGGCTGCGGGAGTCGACGCTCGCACGGATCCCGGAGCAGATGTACCGCGGCCCTGACATCGAGCGGTCCCGGGTGGCCGGGGGCGGCCGGGGCGCCCTTGACACCTGGCAGTGACCCGCAGAGTCTGAGCAGGCGCGCCCGCGGCCACGCGGGGGCGCACCGTCAACTCCCGCGCACGCCAGCGGATTCGAACCGGCACCACCACGTTGAACAGCGGCAGCGCCGCCCAGCCGAGGAGGAGCCGTCATGCGCGGGCCAGACGCGTATCCGACCGTGTCCGGTGTCGCGGCGGCGGCCCGTCTGCTCAGCACGCGGCACCCGGACCTGTGCCGGATGCGGCTGGCCGGGGAGTCCAGGACCGGGCGCCCGCTGTGGCTGCTGTCGGTCGGGCACGGCAGGCGGCACGTGCTGGTGGTCGCCGGGCCGCACCCGGACGAGCAGGCCGGCGGCGGCACCGTGCTGTGGCTGGCGGAGCAGGCGGTCGCCGACCGCCACCGGCAGGCCGACGCCGACCTGACCTGGGACTTCCTGCTGTGCCTCGACCCCGACGGCACCGTGCTCAACGAGTCGGGACCGGCGGGGCCGCGCCCGCCTGCCGTGCACTTCCGGCACACCTACCGCCCGGCCGCGTGCGAACAGCCCGAATGGGCCGGCTCCTTCCGCGCTCCGGGGGACGAACTCCCCGAGACCTACGCGCTGCTGGCCGTCATCGACGAGCTTCGGCCGTTCCTCCAGTGCTCCCTGCACGGGACGGACGTCGGCGGCAGTTGGGTGCAGCTGACCTCCGACATCCCGGGCCTGGCGGAGCCGTTCGGGAAGTACGCCGCTGAACTCGACATCCCCGTGCAGGCCGGCACCTACGACGCCCTGTTCTGGCACGGCTCGGGACCCGGCGTGTACGTGCTGCCGCCCGGCGGGCGGCGGGAGCGGTTCGCCTGCGAGCCGGAGAACGTCAACGGCTCCACCTGGTGCCGCCCGCAGCGGCACGGCGGGCTCACCGCGCTGGTCGAGGTGCCCATGTGGGCCACCCGCCGGGTCGCCGACCCGGCCCCGCACCCCGAGCCGTCGCAGGCGATCGGCGCGATGGCCGCACGGCTGCGCAAGGACGGCGCCGCGCTCACCGCCACGCTGGAGCGGGCGCTGCGGGTCATCGGGACGCCCGACTCCGCGGACAGCAGCGAGGCGCTGCTGCTGCGCGGGGTGGAGCAGGCGGTCGGCGCCTTCGCGGCGCTCGCCGCCGACTACGACGTGCTCGCGGCGGACTCGCCGGTGCCGCTGACGATGGCGCATGTGGCCGCCCTCGACATCGCCGCTCGGCGGATACCGCTGCGCGCGGCGGGGATGCTGCTGCGGGTGCTGGACGAGCAGCCGCTCGGCGACGGCGACCCGGCCGGTGAGCCGGGGCGGTTGCGGGGCCGCCTGGAGCGCAGGCTCGACGCGGGGGCGCGGGAGTTGGTCGCATCGGTCGACGCCCGCTGGGTGCCGGTGTACGACCAGGTCGAGTTGCAGGCCAGGACGGTCCTGGCGGCGGTCGACCGGCTCTCCTGACCTCCGTCCACGGGATGGACCCGGCCCACGGCCCGGCTCTCCTGAACCCGCCCGCGGCCCGGCTCTCCTGACCTCCGTCCACGGGATGGACCCGGCCCGCGGCCCGGCTCTCCTGACCGCTGGTCCACGGGGTCTCCGGTCTGCGGCCCGGCGCTCCTGAACCCGCCCGCGGCCCGGCTCTCCTGACCTCCGTCTGCGGAATGGACCCGGCCCGCAGTCCGGCTCTCCTGACCCTGGTCTACGAGGCCGCCCCGCCGCACGCCGGGCAGTCGGGGCGGCGCGGGTGGCGCTGGAGCACGGGGTCGCCGAGCGACATCAGGTTGATGCCGTAGCGGAAGCCGGGGCGCATCGGGGGGACGCCGGTGAGCAGGGCGACGGCGGCGTGGGCGACCAGGGTGCCGGACAGGGTCGCGGTCACCGCGCTCGCCGGATTCCACGGCATCCGGGGCGACGCGGCCGCCTCGTCCTGGCCCGGTGCGAGCCGCAGGTCGCGGCGCTCGGACTCGCCGGCCCGCTGGCACTCCCAGCACGGCCCGGAACCGGGGACGTGGGCGCCCGCGGTGACCAGCGGGCCGCGGTAACCGCCCTCCACCCAGGGGAGGTTCGCGGCCAGACAGACCCGGTTCGCCCAGCGGCGGATCTCCGGCGGGCGGTCGGCGCCGAGCACCAGCAGGTCGTACGGCGGGCCTTCGGCGATCAGTGCGGCGAGGTCGTCCTGGCCGCGGATCTCCCGGCGTTCGCCCGTGACGGTCACATCGGAGTTCAGGGCGCGCAGCGCGGCCACCGCCGTATCGGCCTTGGGGTGCCCGATGTCTGCCTCGCCGTAGATCAACTGGCGGTTGAGGTTGGACAGTTCGACGGTGTCGGGGTCCACCAGGTGCAGCCGCCCGACGCCCGCGGCGGTGAGGATCTGTGCGGCGGCGCCCCCCGTACCGCCGACGCCGAGCACCAGGGCGCGGGCGTGGCGTAATCGCAGCTGGGCCTGCCAGGGGCTGGCGCGCGGGCTGAGGTCCATCCAGCGCAGCAGCGCGACCCCGCGGGCGTGCCGCAGCGGGTCGCGCTCCGCGAGGCCCGGCGGCAGCGGGGCCGCCGCGTCCTCCACGAAGCCGGCCTGCCGCAGTTCCTCGATGGCCCTACCGACCGTCTCGGGCTTGACTGCGGCCGGGTGCAGCGCGGCGACCTCCGCGGCGATCCCCGGACCGCTGCGGGTGCCGTCCATGAGTTCGGTGAGCGTCCAGATCCAGCCGTCCGGGTCGGCGATCTCCGCGCCGATGCCGTAGATGACGCTGCCGATCCTGACGTTGCCGTCGACCGTGCGGTACGCCCGGTGCTCGGGTTTGATCCGCGGCCGGCGCAACTGCGCCTCCGCGCCCCCGGATTCCGCCTCCGACAGCGCCGTCATCCGGGCCGCCCCCCCTTGCCCCATCGTGCTCCCTTGACACTGTCGCCGTGCCGCCGGACTCTGACAAGGCATCGGAGTGACCGGGGTGAAGAGCCAACTCCCTTGCACAAAAGGCGACTTGAACGAGGAGGGGAGGCACCATGGCGAGCACCATCGTCATACGGCAGCTGGACAAGAAGGAGACGACGGGCGACAGCAACTCCAACGGAACGTGAGTCATTCCACGGTCGACGCGTATCCGGGCGTCGCGGGGGTCGTGGCAGCGGCCTCCGCGTTCGTCCGTTTCCGTCCGGGTCTTTGCACCCTGCGGGTGGTCGGCCGGTCGCGGGAGGGCCGCCCGCTGTATCTGCTCACGGTCGGCCTCGACCGGCCGCGGGTGCGCAACATCCTGGTGGTCGCGGGACCGCACTCCGACGAACGGGTCGGGGCGGCCAGCGCGCTGCGTATCGCGGAACGGGTCGCGCTCGACCCCCAGTTGCACGTCGGCGCGGGCGCAGCCTGGCACTTCCTGCTGTGCCTCGACCCCGACGGCACCCTGCGCAGCGAGAAGGGTCCGGTCGTCCGGCGCACCCCCGCCAAGCACTTCCGGCACGCGTACCGGCCGCCCGCCGACGAACAGCCCGAATGGGCGCCGTCGATCCGCCCGCCCGGGGACCAGCTCCCCGAGTCCGAGGCGCTGATCCGGCTCATCGACGAGCTGCGCCCGGTCCTCCAGTGCTCCTTGCACGGCAACGACATCGGCGGCAGCTGGATCCAGCTCACCCGCGACCTGCCGGGGCTCGCGGAACCGCTCGGCAAGATCTCCGCGGAGCGGGACGTGCCCGTGCAGACGGGCACCTACGACGCCCTCTACTGGCAGGCGTCGGGTCCCGGTGTCTACCTCATGCCGGAGCCGGGCGAACGCGCCCAGTTCGACAGCCTCCCCGAGGACGTCAGCAGGTCCACCTGGATACGGCCGCACGCGTACGGCGGGATGACCGCGCTGTTCGAGGTGCCGATGTGGGCGAGTCCCGGCGTCTCGGACACCAGCCCGCACCCCGACCCGGCCCGCGCGCTGGCCGATCTCGCGGTCCTGCTCCGGCACCAGTCGGGCCTGAGCCGGGCGACGCTCGCCGAGGTCCGGCCGTTCCTGCCGGCCGGCGAGGACGCGGCGCGCCTGCTGCGGATCGTGGAAGGGCTGGTCACGATGGGTCCGAGGGTGGCCGACGAGTGGGAGGGGATGCATCCGTCGCCGGTGCGGTTGTCGCGTGCGCACCTGCACGCGCTCGACATCGCGGCCCGCCGGATGTCCCTGCGCACGGCCGGGATGCTGCTCCAGCTGCTGGCGGCCCCGTCCGAGTCCGCGGAGGTGGTACGCCTGCGGGCCGCGGGCGAGCGGCGGCTGGCCCGCTGGGCGGCGGACCTGGCCGCCGGCCACGGCCTGACCTGGCTCCCCGTCCCGGTCCAGGTCGATCTCCAGACCGAGACGGTGCTCGCCGCCTTCCGCTTGCTCGCGGGCTGACCGCCCCCGGGCGGCCTCCTCGCGTCCCGGGACCCGACACGTGCCCCGCAGGAGCGCGGGGAACTGCGCGACCGGCCACGACGGCGGGAGGACGGCCGCCCGCGGCGAGCGGCACTGCCGGAGCCGTACCGCCTAGCTCACCGCGGCGGCCAGCTCGGCCGCGACGAGTTCGGCGACCTGCACCGCGTTCAGCGCGGCGCCCTTGCGGAGGTTGTCGTTGGACAGGAAGAGGGCCAGGCCGTTGTCGACCGTCTCGTCGCGGCGGATCCGGCCGACGTAGGACGGGTCGCGGCCCGCGGCCTGGAGCGGCGTGGGGATCTCCGAGATCTCCACGCCCGGCGCCCGCGCCAGCAGCTCGTACGCCCGCTCGACGCTCAGCGGGCGCGCGAACCTGGCGTTGACCTGGAGGGAGTGCCCGGAGAAGACCGGCACCCTGACACACGTGCCGGACACCTTGAGGTCGGGGATCTCCAGGATCTTGCGCGACTCGTGCCGCAGCTTCTGCTCCTCGTCGGTCTCGAAGCTGCCGTCGTCCACGATGGACCCGGCGAGCGGGACGACGTTGAAGGCGATGGGCCGGGCGTAGACGGCGGGGGCCGGGAAGTCGACCGCGTCGCCGTCGAAGGTGAGTCGGTCGGCGTTCTCGGTGACCTGGCGGGCCTGCCCGTGCAGTTCCGCCACGCCGGTGAGGCCGGAGCCGGAGACCGCCTGGTAGGTGGTGGCGACCAGGGCCACCAGGCCGGCTTCCTCGTGCAGGGGGCGCAGCACCGGCATCGCGGCCATGGTGGTGCAGTTCGGGTTGGCGATGATGCCCTTGGGGCGGTCGGCCAGGGCGTGCGGGTTGACCTCGGAGACGATGAGCGGGACGTCGGGGTCGCGCCGCCAGGCGGAGGAGTTGTCGATCACGACGGCGCCCTGGCCCGCGACCTTCTCCGCGAGGGCGCGGCTGGTGGCGCCGCCGGCCGAGAAGATCACGATGTCGAGGCCGGTGTAGTCGGCGGTGCCGGCGTCCTCGACGGTGACCTCGCCGCCCGGCGCCCCGGCCCACGGAAGGGTGCGGCCCGCGGACCGCGCCGACGCGAAGAGCCGCAGCTCCGCCACCGGGAATTCGCGTTCGGCCAGCACCTTGCGTACGACTCCGCCGACCTGCCCGGTCGCTCCGACGATTCCGATCCTCATGCGGTCTCTCTCCGATCTGGTCGCGCCCGTCCGTGGCGCTGGGTGTCCCGCCCGTTCGAGTATCACCGCAGCGGCGGCCGGGCGGCGAATGGTTTCAGGTGCCGAGACGTACCGCGGCCAGCGACCGCGGGCTCGCGGGCAGTAGCGGCAGCCGTACGTCCGGGGTCGGGATGCGGCCCTGGGCGTGCAGCGCGGCCTTGATCACGGTCGGGTTCGGCTCCCGGAAGAGCGCGGCGGCCCGCGCGGCGAGCCGGTGGCCGAGCGCGCGGTCGCCGGTGGCGGCCAGCTCGGCCCACGCGGCGGTGTCCAGGTGGGCGGAGGCCAGTACGGCGCCGGTGGCGCCGAGGGCGAGCAGCGCGGGCGCGAAGATGTCGTCGCCGGCGAGCACGTCGAAGCCGGCCGGGCGGTCGCCGAGCAGGTCGACGGTCTCGGCGTCGATGCCGCCGACCGCGTACTTCACCCCGGTCACCCCCGGGATCGCGGCCAGCTCCCGCAGCGCGCGGGCGGTGAGCGGCTGCCCCGTGCGGTAGGGGACGTGGTAGACGAGCAGCGGTACGGGGCCGCGCGCGGCAAGCGCGGTGAAGTGCGCGACCACCCCGGCCTCACCCGGGCGGACGAACGCCGGCACCGCCGCCAGGAGCGCGTCCGGCGGCGCCGCCCACTCCCCCGGTGCGCGCCGCCCGTCCCCCACCCCAACCACGAAGCGCGCCCCGGCCGCCCGGCACACCCCTCCGATCAGCTCGACGACCCGCTCCCGTTCCGGCCCGTCCAGGCTCTCCGGCTCCCCGGTCGTGCCGAGCGCCACCAGCCCGTGCGCCCCGCCGGCCAGGATCTCCCCGGCCAGCGCTTCGAGCGCGTCCCAGGCGACACCGCCGGCCGCGGTGAAGGGGGTGATGAGCGGTACGTACAGCGCTGGGGTCATGGGGCGAGTCTCACCCGGCACAATGCAGTAGGTCCAGTTAAATGTCGTACGCCAAACAATTAAGCATCACTGTATTGACTGCTCGGAACACCCTCGGAGCGCCTCCGTAACGCTTCAGAAGACCTCGGGGCACCACGGGCGGCGCGGGGTGCGGAAGAGGTGGTCGGCGGTGGTGGCCGCGCCGGGGGCGTGCTCGGCCACGAGGCCCAGGGCGGCGAGGCGCAGCGCGGACTCGTCGCCCAGATGGAGCCGGGCCAGGGTCGCGACGTCGAGGGTCAGGTCAGGGGCCGCGGCCGGCGCGGAGGTGCAGCGGGGCGCGGCCCCGGGGGCGGTCTCCAGCCGGAAGGTGCCGCCGGCCAGGCCCGCCGGGTCGCGGACGTCCAGGACGAGGTCGGCGGCCAGCGGGGCGTAGCCGCGGGCGGACAGGGCGGCCGGGACGTCGAGCAGCCGCAGCCACATGAAGTCGGCGTAGGTCTCGGTGCGGGCGGCGCGGGGGTCGCCGAGCAGCAGCGGGAGGATGTCGTCCGGCGGGCGGTGGCCCGACTTGAGCCGCACGATCCAGTCGAGGGAGAGCAGATAGCGCCACAGGGCCGCGTCGGCGGCCGGGGTGGCGGCGAGCAGCCAGAGCACCTCGGCCTCGGCGTTGGGCAGCTTGCCCGGCCAGTACGGGTCGTTGACGTGATACGCGGCCATGCCGTCGATCCCGCCGGCCGCGTCGCGGTGGACGAGGAAGAAGGGCTGTTTGTAGCTGAAGGAGGGCAGGACGGTCGCACCTGTGGCGCGGTTCCACCAGTCGGCAGTGCGGGTGATGGCGCCGGCGGT
Organism: Streptomyces sp. IBSBF 2435; assembly: GCF_036815005.1. Taxonomy (NCBI): domain Bacteria; kingdom Bacillati; phylum Actinomycetota; class Actinomycetes; order Kitasatosporales; family Streptomycetaceae; genus Streptomyces; species Streptomyces sp. IBSBF 2435. Next base: position 9,051 of record NZ_JAJSYW010000073.1, read on the forward strand.
ACGGGTGCGGACCCGCTCGTGCAGGGCGGGACCTGCCGTGCGCGCCTCCTCGGCGCTGATCAGGTCGACGGTGCCCTCGGCCGGGTCGGGACCCGCGTAGCGGCTGTCGAGCGCGGCCCGGGGCAGGTCGATCTCCCAGTCGGTGACCCAGGTCGCCGGGCCGTAGCCGTACCGCCCGTAGATCGGGTATTCGGCGGCGATCAGGATCGACACCGCCTCGCCGCGCTCCTTCGCGTCGGCCAGGTCGGCGGCCATCAGCCGGGAGGCCAGGCCCCGGCGGCGATGGGTGGCGGTCACTGCCACGTTGGTCACCGCGGAGGCGGGCACCGAGCCGCCGCCCGGCACCGTCAGGTCGCGCGCCATGCTGCGGAAGGTGGCCACGCAGCGGTCCCCGTCGAAGGCGCCGCGGGTGCGGTCCAGGTCGTAGTTCGGCCGCATCAGCGCGATTTCCTCGGCGCTGATGGTCAGCGACCGGTGGAAGCCGGTGTGCACCGCCCTGACCCAGCTGTCGACGTCGGACTCGGCGAGCGTGCGCAGTTCAAGACCCATGTCCGCACGTTACGCAGCCGCCCGCGCGGATCGCATCCGGTTAATCTTCCGGGCGCGCGGACCCCGCGGCGGTACGCGGCGGCGGCCGGATGCGGCGGACCGGCCCGCCGACGACTGGTGTTCAGCCGTCCGACAGCAGGTCGTCGATGTGCGCCTCGCCCTCGCGGTAGCGCCGGGTGATCTCCGCCGAGCAGCCGTCGACGGTCTGCTGGAGGCGGTGCCGCCGGCCCGACACCTGCTGCTCGTGCCGGGCCAGCCGGCCCATCGCGGCACGCAGCTCCGGGTCGGTGCGGGCGTCGAGGTCGGACAGTTCGACCTCGGCGAGGATGTCGGCGGCGAGCCGCTGCACCCGCGCGGTCAGCGGGGTGCCGAGGGTGACGTGCCGGGCGGAGGAGCGGACCTGGGAGGGGCCGTCGGCAAGGATCTCCGGGAGCCGGTCGAGGACCGGCGCCTCCGGCCCTCCCGGGGTGCCGGGCACCCCGTCGGCCCCGGCCCTGCGGCTCAGTTCGGCCCGCAGGATGTCGATCCGCCCGTGCAGCAGCCGGCGCAGATACGACAGGTCGGCCTCCTCGCGCTGGGCGTCCCTGCGCAGGGTGCGCAGCGCCGCCAGGTCGAGGTCGCCCAGGTCGGCTGCCGGGGTGTCCGCCAGCGGACCGCGGGGTGCGGGCGGGCGGAACGGCCCTGGTGCGTCGGCCTTGAGCATGCGGTGGCCCTTCCTGGTGGGTGGCGGGGAGATGGCACCGCCGGCACAGCGGCGGCGGTGCCGGGAGCCTGTCCAGCGCCGGATGTGATCATGCCTGTCGTCCCCCGTCCGCAGCAGGCCGCGCGCGGGGATCCTGCTGTCGATGCTGCCACTTGCCCCCGGCACCCCGCAGCGACTCTGCACCCGAACGGCCGTCGCGACAGTTGTGCGAGGCGGCCGAAGCGGCGTGCGCCGGATCCCGTACGCGCCCCGCCGTCGCGCCGGAGCCGCCCGCGCACGACCGCCGCCCGCTCCCCGCCCGGCTCGGCACCCGGGCGGGGAGCACCACCGCGCCACCCGCGTACCGGCGGCGCCTCCGCGCACGCCACAATGGCCGCATGCGTGCGGTGGCCCAGCGGGTGAGCGAGGCGAAGGTCGTGGTCGACGGGCGGACCGTGGGCGCCATCGGCGGACCCGGGCTGTGCGTCCTGGTCGGGGTGACGCACGACGACACCCCGGCGAAGGCGGCGGCGCTGGCCCGCAAGCTGTGGAGCCTGCGCGTCCTGCCCGACGAGCAGTCCTGCTCCGACATCGCGGCACCGCTTCTGGTGATCAGCCAGTTCACGCTTTACGGTGACGCCCGCAAGGGCCGCCGCCCCACCTGGAACGCCGCGGCGCCCGGGCAGGTGGCCGAGCCGCTGGTGGACGAGGTCGTCGCCCAACTGCGGGCGCTGGGCGCGACCGTGGAGACCGGGATCTTCGGCGCCGACATGAAGGTGTCGCTCACCAACGACGGGCCCTTCACCGTCGTCATCGACCTGTAGGACCTGGAGGGCCGCCGCTCAGGGCGCGACGACCGTCTCCTGGGCGGCCGCGGTGTCCTCGGCGATCAGTGTCGCGTCCTGCGGGGTGTTGCGCTTGACGACCGCGAGCGCGATCGGGCCCAGCTCCCAGTGCCGGGCCGACGAGGTGATGATGCCGACCGCCCGGCCGTCCCCGCCCTCCGCCGCGACCCGCACCTCGGCGCCGTGGCCCGGCAGCCGTACGTCGCTGCCGTCCAGGTGCAGGAAGACCAGCCGGCGCGGCGGGCGGCCCAGATTGTGCACCCGGGCGACCGTCTCCTGGCCGCGGTAGCAGCCCTTCTGCAAGTGCACGGCCGTGTCCAGCCAGCCCAGCTCGTGCGGAATGGTCCGGTGGTCGGTCTCCAGGCCGAGCCGCGGCCGGTGCGCCTCGATCCGCAGCGCCTCGTGCGCGAGCACCCCGATCGGCGGCCCCGCCTGCGCGGCGAAGTCCTCAAGGCCCTCGCGCGGCACGAAGACCTCCCGCCCGTACGGCGTCTCCCGCACGACCCATTCCGCGGGCGTCCCGGCGATGGACCCGGCGGGGAGATACACCAGGGCGTACCGCTCCGACGCGTCGGCGGTCTCGACCCGGTAGAAGAACTTCATGCTCTCCAGGTACGCCAGCAGCGCGCCCTGCGTGCCGGGCTCGACGTGGATCCAGGTGGTGGCGCCGTCGTCGACCAGGTAGAGGGCGTGCTCGATATGGCCGTGCGCGGACAGGACGAGCGCTTCCGTGGCCTGTCCGGCCGGCAGGTTCTCCACGTGCTGGGTGAGCAGCAGATGCAGCCAGGCCAGCCGGTCGGCACCGGTGACCGTCACCACACCGCGGTGCGAGAGGTCCACGAAACCGCTGCCGTCCGCGAGCGCGCGCTGCTCGCGGAAGAGGTCGCCGTAATGCGCGGCCACCCCTTCGTCGGGGCCTTCCGCGGCGACAGCGCCGGGCAGCGACAGCAAAGGGCTCTTCGTCATGTCGTCAAGACTACGACCAGGCCGCTCGTATGACCGGATCCGGCGGCCAGGACCGGCCGGACGGAGGTCACCCGGCCGAGGAGCCGGCCGCCTTCGCCGAGCAGTCCCGGCAGCGGCCGAAGATCGCGAAGTGCTTCATGTCGGTCTCGAAGCCGAACTCCGCCTGGAGCTCCGCCATGAGGGGCGCCGCCAGCTCCACATGCGCCTCGGTGACCGCGTCGCAGTCCCGGCAGACCAGGTGCATGTGGTCGTGCCGGTCCGCGAGGTGGTAGGTGGGCGCGCCGTGTCCGAGGTGGGCGTGGCTGACCAGGCCCAGTTCCTCCAGCAGCTCCAGCGTGCGGTAGACGGTGGAGATGTTGATCCCGGAGGCGGTCTTGCGCACCTCGCACAGGATGCCGTCGGGCGTGCCGTGCTCCAGGCACTCGACAGCCTCCAGCACCAGCTGCCGCTGCGGCGTCAGCCGGTAGCCGCGCCGGCGGAGGTCGGTCTTCCAGTCGGTGGTGACCACCCGGCCAGTGTAGGTCGATTCACCGGGCGGACGGCCCGTGCGGCTACTTGAAGAAGGCGATGCCGTCGTCGGGCAGGTCCTTGAGGTCGGCGACCCACTCGCGCGGGTCCACAACCTTCTTCAGATGGGCCGACATGTACGGGCGCAGCGGAATCGCCGGGGTGGCCTTCTCGCCGACCCACATCAGGTCGCTGTTCACATAGCCGTACAGCCGCTTGCCGCCGCTGTACTCGGGGGCGGAGGGCAGCCGGGCGACCGCGTCCGTGACCAGGTCGATCTGCGGCTTGCCCTCGGCCAGCTCGCCGGTCCAGATCTCCACGACACCCTCGTCCCGGGTGGTGGTGACATCGACCTTGCGGTCCCTGCCGATCCGCCAGTAGCCGCTCTCGGTCTCCAGCGGCCTGACCTTCTTGCCCTCGGCGTCCAGCACCCAGGTGTGCGAGACGTATTCGAGGAACGGCCGGCCGTCGTGGGTGAAGGCGACCGACTGCCCGAAGTTGCACTTCTCCGAGCCCGGGAAGTCGTACACGCCCGCACCCTCCCACCGGCCGAGCAGGAACGCCAGCGGTACGAGGTCGGGGTGCAGGTCGGACGGGATCTCGATCATGTCAGCGCTGGCCCTGGTAGAGCTTCTTCACCGCGTAGAAGGCGAACGCGGCGACGCCGACGCAGACCAGCACGAGCAGGGCGTCGTAGTAGTACTCAATGTGCACGGGTCGTGCTCCTCGCGAGGGCAGCGGGCAGGGCCGCGCACAAGTCTAGTGCGCGGCCCTCGCGCGGGCGCGGCCAGGCCGCGTGACGTGCGGCTCGTCCGGGCGCCGCACGGCCGCGCGGCTCAGCCCAGCAGCTGCGCCTGGAGCCGTACGGTCTGCCGGAAGGCCTGCTCCGGGACCTCGCCGCCCTTGCGGGTCTGGCGGACCAGCGCCACCGTGTCGCCCGCGACCAGGAAGGCGTAACGGGTCATGCTGTCGCCGTAGGGCGCGGTCTCGTCGTAGCCGGCCACCTTCACACCCCTGGGTACCGTGCGGTCCGCGAGGCCGGTGTCGAGGCGGTCGGTGGTGACGCCGTCGATCGGCTTGAGGTCGGCGTCCTGGTCGTAGTACGTGGCGTATCCGGCGCTGATGAACTGCGCCAGATACACCTCGGTCCTGGTGCCGTCCGGCATCGTCCAGGCGCGGCCCGCGACATGCCGCAGGCCCTGCTCCTTGAGGAACAGCTCCTGCTGCGAGCCGCCGCCGCCCACCCGCACCTTGAGGAACGCGGCCACCGTCAGCCAGCCCGTCGTGCCGGGGAAGGCCGGGTCGTTCACGGCCCGCCCGGGCGGCGCGAGCAGCAGCGACCGCACATCGGCGTAGTGGACGCCGCCCGGGTTGAGGGCGGCGTCCAGCGGGCGCGGCTTGCGCGCGGGCAGCTTCGGCAGCGCGACCTGCGGATACGTCCAGCGCCCGTCGTCCGGCGTCTTCAAGCCGGGGATCTTCGTACGCTCCGGGCGTGTCACGGCGTAGGCCGTCCCGGCGCCGAACACGGCGAAGACCAGCAGCACGGAGGTCCAGCGGAGCGCGACCCGCACCCGCGGGCTCATCCCGCCGGGCCGGGCGACGGCCTGCGGCGCGTACGCGGGCAGCGGCGGCGGATACGGGGCCGCCGCCGGGACGCTCGCGGGAAGGGGCTCCGGCAGCGGCCGGGGTCCGGCGGCGGGCGCGGGTCCGGCGACAGGCCCAGGAGCGGCTACGGGCCCAGGCCCGGACACCGCTGCGGGCTCGGGCGTGGGCGCTGCGGACTCGGCGAGGGCCGCAGGGGGCTCGGAGACGTCGGGCATCAGACTCCCTCCCCCGGCGCCTGGACGCGGTCGAGCTGCTTGGTCACCAGTTGCACGGCCTCGTCCTCCTGGAGCGGGGCCGGTCCCGTGGCCTCGAACTGGACCATCAGATCCCCCTCGGTCGCCTGGCAGTACATGGTGTCGAGCCAGTCGGCCTCGTCGCTGTCGTCATCGCCGTCATCGCTGTCGCCACCGGCGTCGCTGTCCGGCAGTACGCACACCGCGTGCGGGTGGCCGGGGATCTTCGGGCCGGTGCGGAAGAAGTCGCTGGCCTCGCTGAGCCTGCGGAAGGCCTCGGGGCCCGTCCCGGCGGCCGGCTTGTTGCCCACCTGCACGATCGTGACCGTGTAGACCTGGCCCGTGCCCAGGCCGCGGAGGGTCCGCAGGGCCGCGCCCTTGATGTGCATGGCGTCCAGCGCGGCGTCGGCCTGCTTGCGCTCCTTCGCGCTGAGCTTGGCGCCGCCGTCGCCGCCCTCGGCCATCTGCTTGGCCTCGGCGGCGTCCAGCACCGTGTCGTTGCCGTACTGGAGGAAGTCGGGGCCCGGGCGCAGGTTCTCCGGCCGCGGGAGCAGCAGTTCGCCGAGGTCGCCGTAGTGGGTGCCGCCGGCCGTCACGCCGTACGCCCTGGTCGCGGTTGGAGCGGGCCGGTGCGTGGCCAGGGCCGCGGGCCCGCCGCCGCCGTCACCGCCGCCGGACAGGGCGTAACCGCCGCCGCCCAGCGCGGCGGCGGCCACGAGCGCCCCGGCCACCAGCAGCGCGGTCCGCCGCGGCGGCCGTCCAGGCGGCGCGGGCACGGGCGCGGGCGGGTACCAGGGCTGGGACTCGGGCAAGGGCCCCGGATTGTGCTCGGTCACATCCGCTCCAGCTGCTTCGTGATCACGGACATGACGGCGTTCCTCGACACCGGGCGGACCCCGGACACGTAGACCTCGACGAGGATGTTGCCGACCCTGGCCATGCCCTGGCCGACGTAGACCTTCACGTCGCCCTCGTCGTACGGCTGCGCGGAGGGCCGGACCTCACCGTCGAGCGTGCCGGGGACGGGTGTGCCGTAACTCTGGTGGGCGCCGTCGCTGTACTCGCGCTCGCGCAGCACGTCGGCGGTGTCCAGGTCCTCGTCGTCGCGGAATTGCGTGAGGGTGACCGCGGTGTCGGTGAACTCGGCCTTGCCGACCGACCAGCGGGCCTCGGCGGCCCGGCGGAAACCCTTGTCGCCCAGCTCGGTGAAGACGTCCTCGGAGCTGACGTAGTCGTCCGCGAGGTCGGCCTGGGTGCGCCAGCCGCGCGCCGTCTGCTTGGCCCCCTTGGGCGTGGGCAGCAGCAGCTTGAGCAGGTTGCCGTCGTAGACCGCGTCGCGGTCGTCGGCGACCTTGGGCGCGGGCCGGTCCGGGGCCGCGCCCACGGGCTGGACGGGCGCCGCCGCGACCAGCGGCGGGAGCGGGGTGGGCGTGCGGCCGCGCTGCACCTGGTAGCCGGCGCCCGCGCCGGCCAGGATGCCGAGCACCGCCGCCGCGGCGACGACCGGGGCCAGCCGGCGGCGGGCCATCGGCCGGTACGGCTCCGGCGGCGGAGCCACCGAGGCCGATACGAGTTCCGGTTCGAACAGCGGGACCGCGTCCCGGCCCTGACCCTCTTCACGGCGTGGTTCGCCGTCCATCCGTTCCACGAAGCCCCCCCGGGCGAAAAGACGCACACACGTGCGACCAGTCGCACGCGGACTCGTATTATGTCCAGCTGACTCGCCGTATACGTAACGGTTTCCGACCCGTGGAGCGTGACCTGCGACACAACCATGCACCCCCTACGCTGGGCGGATGGCGAAGAAGCTCGTGATCAAGGTGACGGCGGGCGCGGACGCGCCCGAGCGGTGCTCGCAGGCCTTCACGGTGGCGGCGGTGGCGGTGGCCAGCGGGGTGGAGGTGTCGCTGTGGCTCACGGGCGAGTCGGCGTGGTTCGCGCTGCCGGGCCGGGCGGCGCAGTTCGAGCTGCCGCACGCGGCACCGCTGCCGGACCTGATCGAGGGCGTGCTGGCCGGGGGGACCGTCACCCTGTGCAGTCAGTGCGCGGCCCGCCGTGACATCGCCGAGAAGGATGTCATCGGGGGGGTGCGGATCGCCGGGGCCCAGCTCTTCGTCAGCGAGATCATGCCGGACGGTGTGCAGGCGCTGGTCTACTGAGAGCGGCGGCCCGGGTTCATCTGCGGCGGTCCTTGCGGTTCTTGCCCTCCAGCTCGTCCCACCACGCGTCGGACTCCGGGTCTCCGGTGCCGGCGTCAGAACCCTTGTCCGGTGGTTCGTCGAACCACCGCTCGTTCGGGCCACGCCGGTTGCCGACGATCGCCGCGACCGGGGGGATGACCATGGCCACCAAGCACATCGCGATGGCGGCCGGCACCGACCAGAGGCGTACGACCGCCCATGCCATGACGAACAGCACCACGCAGGTGCCCATCATGGCGAAATAGCGATGACGGCGTCGTGCGTCCACACCTCAACGGTACGTCCGCCAGGCGGATACCGAAACAGCTCGGAGGGCCGCACCCCCTTGCGCGGGGTACGGCCCTGCGAGCTGTGTGCCGTCGTCACACGGCGATGGCCACCTCGGCCGCCGCGCCCTGCTGGGCGACGACCGTGCGGTCCACCGTGCCGCCGGGAACCAGCGCGCGCAGCGTCCAGGTGCCGGGCGCCGCGAAGAAGCGGAACTGCCCGGTCGCCGAGGTCGGCACCTCCGCGGTGAACTCGCCGCCGCCGTCCAGCAGTCGTACGTATCCGCTGACGGGCTCGCCGTCGCGGGTCACAGAACCCTGGATGATGGTCTCGTTCGCCACGTCAACTCCTGCCAGGTCGGGCCCGCCGGCCTTCGCTCCACACATACGGTGATACCTCCGGGGTTCAGTTGGCGCCGAGCTCGATCGGCACGCCGACGAGCGAGCCGTACTCGGTCCACGAGCCGTCGTAGTTCTTGACGTTGTCCTGTTCGAGCAGCTCGTGCAGCACGAACCAGGTCAGCGCGGAGCGCTCGCCGATCCTGCAGTACGCGATGGTGTCCTTGGCCAGGTCCACGCTCTCGTCCTGGTAGAGCTTGACCAGCTCGGCGTCGGACTTGAAGGTGCCGTCGTCGTTGGCGTTCTTGGACCACGGGATGTTGCGGGCGCTCGGCACGTGGCCGGGGCGCTGCGACTGCTCCTGCGGGAGGTGTGCCGGGGCGAGCAGCTTGCCGGAGAACTCGTCGGGCGAGCGGACGTCGACCAGGTTCAGCGTGCCGATCGCGGCGACGACGTCGTCGCGGAAGGCGCGGATCGCGGTGTTCTGGGCCTTCGCCTTGTACTCGGTGGCGGCGCGCTCGGGGACGGCGGCGACCAGGTCGCGGGAGTCCAGCTCCCACTTCTTGCGGCCGCCGTCGAGCAGCTTGACCGACTCGTGGCCGTAGAGCTTGAAGTACCAGTACGCGTAGGACGCGAACCAGTTGTTGTTGCCGCCGTAGAGGACGACGGTGTCGTCGTTCGCGATGCCCTTGGCGGACAGCAGCGCCTCGAAGCCGGCCTGGTCCACGAAGTCGCGGCGGACCGGGTCCTGGAGGTCCTTCTTCCAGTCGATGCGGACGGCGTTCTTGATGTGGTTCTTGTCGTACGCCGAGGTGTCCTCGTCCACCTCGACGATGACCACCTTGGGGTCGTCGATGTGGGCCTCGACCCATTCGGCGTCGACCAGGACGTCACTGCGGCTCATGCTGTTCTCCTCCGGGGCAGTACGGATGGTGCGGTTGCGCGACACGCTGAGGGCGGTGCGGTGAGGTGCGGTCGAGCGGCGCTGTCGGCGCTCCACGGCACGGGGCAGTCAGGCTGCGCCGGGGCCTCGCGGCCGGCATCGGCACGGGGGAGCTGCCGCCCCTAGGGCATGCGACAGAGCATGGCGGCGACGCGGCACAGGTCGACTGCCCGCCGCTTCGTGAGATCCGCCTGTCGCTTCATGAGTCCCGATCGTAGGGAAATGAACCCGTAGGTGTCACCGTCGTGTCACATGGCGAGACAAGATTGTCCGCATGGCGGGCATGTGTTCTCTTGCCGTCCGGTCTCAGCCGGCGAGGACGACATGCTTTCCGCCGGCCGCCACCGATATGCCCTCCGGCGAGGTGGTCAGCGAGGTCAGCGAGATCCCGGACGGCAGGTGGGTCAGCTGCCGCACGAAGTCGATCTCCTGCCGGACGTCGTCCTCCAGGCCGAGCGCGGTCAGCTCCTTGGGCAGGTTCTCGGCGTGCAGCCCGATCGAGTCGGCGCCGCGTACGGTCACCTGGCTGAGCACGCTGATCTTCACGCCGATCCCGGGGATGGTCCCGGTCAGCTTCACCATCGCCTTGCCGTCCGCGCTGGTGCCCGCCGACGACACGCTGACCCCGGGAGGCGCGGCCTTGGACAGGTCGGCGTAGGTGATGAAGGCGGCCCCGTCGGCGCTGTCGGCGACCGCCGTGCGATAGCTGTCGGAGAACTTCACCCCGTGCAGATCGGCGTTGAAGGTCGCGATGCGCAGCGTCTCCCCACCGCCGTTCGCCGCGATGTCCTTCGCCTTGACCGTGACGTCGTCCAGCTTGCCCGAGGCGGCCTGGGTCAGGAACGGGAAGCCCTTGATCGACACCGACGGCTTGTGGTCCAGGCCCTCGGTGGCCTGGGCGCGCTCCGCGGCCTTGTTCTGCGCCACCGAGACCGCGATCCGGTCGGCGGCCACGAACAGGCCGCCGAGGATCACCACGACGACCAGGACTATCCGCCACACTCGCATGTGCCCGTACTCCCCACTCGTTCCGCCCGCGACTTCCGCAACGCCTGACGGGCGGCGGAGGGTCCGCGGTTCCCCGTGGCACCGATCCGTTACCTGTGAGGATCCGCGGGAGCGGTCAGGTCAGGGCCCGGCCCAGAGCGTAGACGACCGGGGCGGCGGCGGTGAGCGGCAGGGCCACGCCCGCGGTGAAGTGGACGAAGCGGGACGGGAAGTCGTAGCTCGCCACCCGCAGGCCGATCAGCGCGCAGCCGCCGCAGGCCGCGGCCAGCAGGATGCCGTCGCCGCTGCCGAGGCCGTTCGCCTGGCCGGTCAGCGCGCCGCTGGCCGCCGCGATCAGCAGGGCGACCGTCAGTGACAGCGGCTCGCCGGGCAGCGGGAGCGCCCGCACCACGGTCGCGGCGGCCACCGCCACCGCGCCGACGACCACCGGGTCGGTGCCCGCGTCGGAGACCGCGGCCGCCAGGTAACCGCAGGCCAGCACGGTGATCAGGGTGGAGGCCGAGGTCGCGGTGAGCGACGACAGGCGCTCGTCGCCGCTGCCGTGGTGCCGCAGTTGCAGCACCAGGACGAACAGCAGCCAGACGCCGAGGGTACCGACGACCACCACGGGCGCGTGGCCGCCGTCCGCGACCAGGATGCCCACGTCGGCGGTCACACCGGCGAGGAAGGCCAGCACGATGCCCTGCCGGGCGGGCCACATGCCGTTCAGCCGGAACCAGCCGGCGGCGGTGACCGCCTGGAGCAGCACCAGGAAGACCGTCAGGCCCGGTTTGCCGAGCGCGGCGCCGCCCGCGAGGAGCAGGCCGAGCGCCGCGGTGAGGGCGGCGGGCTGGATGCCGGGCGCGATGATCGGCGAGCCGGTCCGCCCGTCGGCGCGCACCGGGGCGGTCCTCGCGCCCTGCCGCCTGGCCGCCCTGCCGCCCGGGGCCGGCTCCCGCCGCGGGGCGGGCTCGTCCTCGATCACCGGCATCACGGCGGTGTGCTCGACGCCCTGCGGCCCGGCGGGATACGCCTGCGGGTCGGCGTAGGCGTGCGCGGGCGGCTGCTGCTGCCACTCGGCGCCCTGGGCCTGGTAGGCGGGATCGCCGTAGGCGGCCGGGGTGCCGGAGTACGCGGTCTGGGCCGCGCCGGGCTCCCAGCCGCCCTGCGGGTATTCCTGCGGCGCCGTCCACGGGTGCGCGGCGGGCGGTGTGGCGCCCCAGCCGTCCCCGGGCGCGGGCGCGGCGCCGTAGCCCTGGCCGTCCTGGGCGGCGGCGTGCCCGGACCAGTCGCCGCCGGACGGCGGGGCACCGTAGGCGCCCTGGTCGTGCTGCGGCGGCGGGGCGGCGTGCAGCGGCTCGGGCACGTAGGTCCCGTACGGCGCGGCGCCACCGCCGTACGCCTGCTCGTCGTGGCCGCGGCCCTGGCTGTGTCCCTGGGCCTGGCCGTATCCGTCGCCGTACTCGTAGTCGCCGTGGTCGCTCATACCGACCCCCCGGCGAAGGGCGGCAGTACCTCGACCGTGCCGCCGTCGGGCAGCGGCACCTGCGTGTGGGCGCGGGCACCGACCGGGTGGCCGTCGACCAGGAAGGAGCAGCGCAGCAGCACCCTGGCGAAGTCGGGCTGCCCGGCGTGCCGCTGCCGGGCCGCGGCCAGCGCGTCGGCGAGCGTGGCCGCGCGGTACGGCTCCTCCGCCGTGCCCGCGGCGGCCTTGGCGGCGGCCCAGTAGCGGATCGTACCCGCCGCCAGACGCGCGGCCGTGTCGGTTGCAGCCATCGCGGCTCCGTCCCTCGTCCTTCGTCGTGCTTGCGTGGTGCTTCTGCTACGCCGGCGCCGCCGTCCGCGGCCGGCTCCGTCGTGGGCCCGTACTCCGCCGTTCAGCGGACGGACGGGCCGCCTCCATCATGGACCGTCGGCGTCACCGCACTCCAACACGGGCGGTCAGCCAGTCACCGATCCGGCCGAGCAGCGCCGCGTCCGCGGCGTTCTCCGCGTGGCCGAAGCCGTGCTCGATCCACAGCTCGGCGCCGTCCTCACCCGCGGCGGCGGCCAGCGAGCGCGGGTGGTCGAGCGGGAAGTACGCGTCACGGTCGCCGTGCACGATGAGCAGCGGTGTCGGCACGATGAAGGGCACCGACTCCACCGGCGAGCGCGGCACCGGGTCCCACCCGCGGGGGTGGATCCGGGTACCGAGGCCGACGCGGGAGACCAGCCGCCCCGCGGGCCTGGTCACCGCCCAGTGCAGCCGCCGCATGGGCGCCGTACCCCGGTAGTACCAGCGGGCGGGCGAGCTGACCGAGACCACCGCGTCGACCCCGTACAGGCCCGCTTCCGGGTCCGCGCCCGCGTGCCGCAGCACCACGGAGGCGCCCATCGAGAAGCCGACCGCCGCCACCCGCGCGTACCCGAGCCGCCGGGCCCAGCCCACCACCGCGTCGAGGTCGAGGACTTCGCGGTCGCCGACCGTGGAGTGTCCGCCGGAGCGGCCGTGCCCGCGGAAGGAGAAGGTGAGCACCCCGCCGCTGCCGCGCAGCGCCGCCGCCGCCCTGCGGACCGCGGGCCGCTCCAGCGCGCCGCTGAAACCGTGCGCGACGACGATGGCCAGATCACGTCCTCCACCGGCTCCGGCCAGGTGTTCGGCTTCGATGGGTACGCCGTCGGACGTCAACAGAACCGCGCTCCGACCACCCGAAGTGAGCGGGGAAACACGGAAACGCTCGTCCTCGGCCTCGGCAGCGGTGTCCATGTGGGCTATTCTTCCGTGGAAGAGGACCTGGGCAATGCCGCCCCCGGGTCCTTTCGTGCTTTTCTGCACGACATATGTCGTCCTCGCAGGCATCGAGGAGGGGTTCGAAATGAGCCAACCCGACCCACCCGAACGGTCCGAGGCGGTCACGCCACCTCGCGACGTCCGCCACGATGTCCGTCTCGATGCGCTGAACGTCCTCGACCACACCCTCGATGTCCGCACGACCGACGGGAGCCCCCGGTGAGTTCTCTGCTGCTGCTGACCAACGCACTCCAGCCGTCAACCGAGGTGCTGCCCGCGCTCGGGCTGCTCCTGCACAGCGTGCGGGTGGCCCCCGCCGAGGGCCCGGCCCTCGTGGACACCCCCGGCGCCGACGTCATCCTGATCGACGGCCGCCGCGACCTGCCGCAGGTGCGCAGCCTGTGTCAGCTGCTGCGCTCGACCGGCCCCGGCTGCCCGCTGATGCTGGTCGTCACCGAGGGCGGACTCGCCGCGGTGACCGCGGACTGGGGAATTGACGACGTCCTGCTCGACACCGCGGGCCCGGCCGAGGTCGAGGCGCGGCTGCGGCTCGCGATGGGCCGCCAGCAGATCACCGGCGACGACAGCCCGATGGAGATCCGCAACGGCGACCTGTCGGTGGACGAGGCCACCTACAGCGCCAAGCTCAAGGGCCGGGTCCTGGACCTGACCTTCAAGGAGTTCGAGCTGCTCAAGTACCTGGCGCAGCACCCGGGCCGGGTCTTCACCCGCGCCCAGCTGCTCCAAGAGGTGTGGGGCTACGACTACTTCGGCGGTACGCGGACGGTGGACGTGCACGTGCGGCGGCTGCGCGCCAAGCTCGGCGTGGAGCACGAGTCGCTGATCGGCACGGTGCGCAACGTCGGCTACCGCTTCGTCACCCCGGAGAAGGTCGAGCGGGCCGCCGAGGAGGCCGCCCGCAGCGAGGCCGCGCAGGGCCGCGGAACCGCCCGCGGCTCCGGGCCGGACGCCGATCAGCGGGACAGCCGTTCATCCGCTGAACAGACCGTATGACGACCCGTGTGACGAGCCGATAGACACGCGTAGACTTCCCGACGTGCCCAAGGTGACGCGCGACGACGTGGCCAGGCTGGCGGGGACCTCCACCGCGGTCGTCAGCTACGTCATCAACAACGGACCCCGGCCGGTAGCCCCGGCCACCCGCGAGCGAGTGCTCGCGGCCATCAAGCAGCTCGGCTATCGCCCGGACCGTGTGGCCCAGGCGATGGCCAGCCGCCGTACCGACCTGATCGGCCTGATCGTCCCCGACGCGCGGCAGCCCTTCTTCGCGGAGATGGCGCACGCGGTGGAACAGGCCGCGTCCGAGCGCGGGAAAATGGTGCTGGTCGGCAACTCCGACTACCTCGACGAGCGCGAGGTCCACTATCTGCGGGCCTTCCTCGGCATGCGGGTGTCCGGGCTGATCCTGATCAGCCAGGGCCTCAGCGACAACGCGGCCACGGAGATCGAGGCCTGGGACGCCCGGGTGGTGCTGCTGCACGAACGGCCCGAGGCCATCGACGACATCGCGGTGCGCACCGACGACATCGGCGGCGCGCAACTGGCCGTACGCCACCTGCTGGAGCACGGCCACGACTATGTGGCCTGCCTCGGCGGCACCGAGGTCACCCCGGTGATCGGCGACCCCGTCACCGATCACGTCGTCGGCTGGCGGCGGGCCATGGAGGAAGCCGGGCGGTCCACCGAGGGCCGCCTTTTCCAGGCCCCGTACAACCGCTACGACGCCTACGAGGTCGCGCTCGACCTGCTGGCGGGGCCGGACCGGCCGCCCGCCATCTTCTGTGCCACCGACGACCAGGCGATCGGTGTGCTGCGGGCCGCCCGCGAGCTGCGGATCGACGTGCCCGAGGGGCTGGCCGTGGCGGGCTTCGACGACGTCAAGGAAGCCGCGCTCGCCGACCCGCCGCTGACCACGGTGGCCTCCGACCGGCAGGGCATGGCCCGGGCGGCGGTGGACGCGGTGCTCGACGATTCGCTGCGGGTTCCGGGTGCCAAGCGGGAGCGGCTGCGGCAGTTCCCGTCCCGGCTGGTGCTCCGCGGGTCCTGCGGCTGCCACTGAGGCCCGGCGGCCGGCGGTAGGGCGCCGACCGCCCTGCGCAGGACCGCTTCGAGCGCGGGTCGCTCGGGGCGCGGCCCGGCGGGCGGCTCTTCCGGGGTCCGGGGTTGCGGATCCGGGGGGCGCGCGGCCGGGGGTTCGCGATCCGGGGCGCGCGATCTTCCTTACATCGGGCATACGTGCTTCTGCCGGGCTTCTCAGCGTGTGCTCAGCAAGCTCTCATCTTCTGGGCCCACAGTCGTTGACATGACCGAGAGCAGCCGCAACGGCGGCGAACCCCAGCACCCGCACGACCCGCAGCTTCCGCTCTACTCCGGCCCCCAGGCCCCGGTCCCGTTCTCGTCCTCGGCGTCCTCGGCGTCCTCCGGCCCCGCCGCCGAATCAGCGGCCCTCGCCGAGGGCGGGGCCCCGTCCGAGCCCGCCGGCACCCCGGCCTACACCGGCTATCCGCCGCCGCCCCCGCACGGCCCGTACGGCCCGGCCGCCGTGACCGGCGGACCCGGTGAGCCCGGCGGCCACCGGCGGCGGGCCCGCAGGCCCGTCGCGCTCTTCGCCGCCGCCGCGATCGCGGCCGGCGTGATCGGCGGCGGGGTCGGCGCCCTGGTCGGCAACGCGACCGACCACTCGAGCGGCAGCACCAGCTCCGCGTCCACCGGCTCCGCCGTGGTGAACGCCGCCGCGATCGACGGCACCGTCTCCGGCGTGGTGAAGGCGGTCGACCCCAGCGTCGTCGAGATCAACGCCAGCTCCAGCCAGGGCAAGGCCACCGGCTCCGGCATCATCATCACCGCCGACGGCCAGATCGTCACCAACAACCACGTCGTCGCGGGCGCCGACCAGATCAGCGTCACGTACACCAACGGCAAGTCCGCGACCGCGACCGTCGTCGGCACCGACGCGGCCAAGGACCTGGCGCTCATCAAGGTGCAGGGCGCGAGCGGCCTGCCCGCCGCCACCCTCGGCGACTCCTCCTCCGTCGCCATCGGCGACCAGGTCGTCGCCATCGGCTCCCCCGAGGGCCTGAGCAACACCGTCACCAGCGGCATCGTCTCCGCGCTCAACCGCGATGTGACCGTGCCGGTCGAGACCGGCCAGAGCCAGGGGCGGAGCCAGGGCGGGAGCGGGAGCGGGAGCGGTGACCAGTGGCCGTTCTCCTTCGGCGGCAACCAGTACAACGGCGACACCGGCAGCTCCACCACCACGTACAAGGCGATCCAGACCGACGCCTCGCTCAACCCCGGCAACTCCGGCGGCGCGCTGATCAACATGAGCGGGCAGATCATCGGGATCAACTCGGCGATGTACTCGGACTCCTCCTCCGGCGGCTCCTCCTCGGCGTCGTCCGGCAGCGTCGGCCTCGGCTTCGCCATTCCGATCAACACCGTCAAGGCCGACCTGCCGACGCTGCGCGCCGGCGGCACCAACTAGGACCCGGCGCCGTGCGACGCTGAAAGGGTCAGCGGCACCACCCATGTCGAGCAGCGAGGTACCCCCCACCATGAGTCCTGGTCCCGGCTCCGCCCCCAGCACCGGCGAGCCCGGCGAGGCCCCCGCCCGCGTCCTGATCGTGGACGACGAGCCCGCCGTGCGCGAGGCACTGCGCCGGAGCCTGGCCTTCGAGGGCTACGACACCGCGATGGCCGCCGACGGCATGGCCGCGCTGGAGGCCGCCGACACGTACCGCCCCGACGCGATCGTGCTCGACGTCCTGATGCCGCGGATGGACGGCCTGACCACCGCCCGGAGGCTGCGCGCCACCGGGGTCACCACGCCCATCCTGATGCTCACCGCCCGCGACACCGTCGGCGACCGCGTCACAGGACTCGACGCGGGCGCCGACGACTACCTGGTCAAACCGTTCGAGCTGGACGAACTGCTGGCGCGGCTGCGCGCCCTGCTGCGCCGCAGCTCCTACGCCACGGCCGCCGGGGCCGCGGGCGACCCCGCGGACCACACGCTGGCCTTCGCCGACCTGCGGATGGACGCCACCACCCGCGAGGTCACCCGTGACGGCCGCCCCGTGGAGCTGACCCGTACCGAGTACACCCTGCTCGAACTCTTCCTCACCCACCCCCGCCAGGTCCTCACCCGCGAGCAGATCCTGAAAGCGGTGTGGGGCTTCGACTTCGAACCGTCCTCCAACTCCCTCGACGTCTATGTGATGTACCTGCGGCGCAAGACCGAGGCGGGCGGCATGCCGCGGCTGGTGCACACCGTGCGCGGGGTCGGCTACGTCCTGCGGGCGCCGGACGGCGGTCACGCGTGAAGCGGCTTCCGCTGCGGTCCCGGCTGGCGCTGCTGACGGCGGCGGCCGTGGCGGTCGCGGTGGCCGCGGCGGCGCTGGCGTGCTGGCTGATCACCAGGGACCAGCTGATGAAGGAGCTGGACAAGTCGCTGCGGCAGCCGGACATCATCCCGGCGGCGGTGATCGCCAACACCCTGAACCAGGACGGCTGCCACGCCACCGCGCCGGCCCAGGGCGACGGCCCCGGGCGCTACATCTCGGCCACCACCTCCGCCCAGGTCGTGCTGGCCAACGGCACGTCGTGCTGGGTGCAGGGCCACATCACGATCCCGGTCAACGAGACCGACCGCGAGATCGCCGCCCGCGACGTGCCCGACGGCGTCCTGCGTACGGTCACCGCCAGCGGCCACAAGCTGCGGGTCTTCACCGCGCCGGCGAACTTCACCGTGGACCGGGTGCCGGCCGCGGTCTCCGTCGCCCGGCCGCTCAGCGACGTCACCGACCCGCTGACCACCCTCGCCTGGGTGCTGCTCGCGGTCGCCGGCATCGGCGTGGTCGGCGCGGGGGCGGCGGGCACCGCGATCGCCAGGGCGGGCCTCCGTCCGGTCGACCAGCTGACCGGGACCGTCGAGCACATCGCCCGCACCGAGGACCTGAGCGTCCGGATCCCCGTCGAGGGCGAGGACGAGATCGCCAGGCTCGGCCAGTCGTTCAACGCGATGACGTCCGCGCTGGCCTCCTCGCGCGACCGGCAGCAGCAGCTGATCGCCGACGCGGGCCATGAGCTGCGCACCCCGCTGACCTCGCTGCGGACCAACATCGAGCTGCTGGAGCGCAGCGAGGCGACCGGCCGGGCCATCCCGCCCGAGGACCGGCGCGCCCTGCTGGCCTCGGTGAAGGCCCAGATGACCGAACTGGCCGCGCTGATCGGCGACCTCCAGGAGCTGTCCCGCCCGGACGCGGCGCCCACCCTCCAGGTCGTACCGCTGCACGAGGTCACCGGCACCGCCCTGGAGCGCGCCCGGCTGCGCGGCCCCGACCTGCACATCACCGCGGACATCGCCCCGTGGTTCGTCCGCGGCGAGGCCTCGGCCCTGGAGCGGGCCATCGTCAACCTGCTGGACAACGCGGTGAAGTTCAGCCCGCCGGGCGGCCGTATCGACGTCCGGCTGCACGGCGGCCGGCTGACCGTGCGCGACCACGGACCCGGCATCCCCGCGGAGGAGCTGCCGCACGTCTTCGAACGCTTCTGGCGCTCCCCGTCCGCCCGCTCCCTGCCCGGCAGCGGCCTGGGCCTGTCGATCGTCGCCCGCACCGTCCACCAGTCCGGCGGCACGATCGGCCTGACCCCGGCCAAGGGCGGCGGTACCGAGGCGACCCTCTATCTGCCCGGCGCCCCGACGGCAACGCCCGACGCCCCGCCGGAGCCCTGACCCCGGCTCCGCGGTCGTCTCGGAATGTGAAATCACCGTCTCAGATCTCGATAATCGGCGAATACTTGGCCGCACCATCCACTCATCGGAGGTGCGTCAACCGTGCGTCGCTGGATCATGCTCGCGCTGGGGACCGCCGCGCAGACCGCGGCTTGTGCGTTCGTCTACGGGATCCCGTACCTCGCCGACGACCTGCGCACACAGCAGGACCTGAGCCTGACGCAGGTCGGCCTGCTGGTGGCCTGCCCGACGGTGGGCCTGGTGCTCGCGCTGTACGCGTGGGGCGCCGCCGCCGACCGCTGGGGCGAGCGGGTGGTCATCGCGGTCGGGCTCGGCGCCGCCGCGGGGGCGCTCGGCGCGGCGGCCTGGGCAGCGCACGGGATGGTCGCGCTCGGCGTGCTGCTGGCGCTGGCCGGCGCCGCGGGGGCGTCGGTCTACTCGGCCAGCGGGCGGCTGGTCATGGGCTGGTTCGCCGCGAGCGAGCGGGGCCTCGCCATGGGGATCAGGCAGACCTCCACCCCGCTGGGCATGGGGCTCGCCGCGCTGGCCATGCCGCCGCTGGCCGGGGCGCACGGGCTGCGCGGCGCCATCGGCTTCCTGGCCGTACTGTGCGCGGTGATCGCCGTACTGATCGCGGTCTTCGCCGCCGACCCTGCGAGGCCCGCCGCGAAGAACGCCGAGCCTGCGCCCAACCCCTACCGCGGCTCCCGGCTGCTGTGGCGCATCCACGGCTCGGCCGCGCTGCTGGTCGTCCCCCAGTTTACCGCGGGCGCCTTCGCGCTGGTGATGCTGGTGGACGTACGCGGCTGGTCCCCGGTGCACGCGGGCCAGCTCATCGCCGTCGCCCAGGGGCTGGGCGCTCTGTCCCGCATCCTGGTGGGCCGCTGGTCGGACCGGGTCAGCAACCGGTTGCGGCCCATGCGGCAGCTGGCCGTCGTCACGGCCGCGGTGGTCGCGGCCGCCGCCGTGGCCACGGCCTTCCCCTCGCCCCTGACCGCCGTCCTGCTGGTGGCCGCCATCGCGATCACGTCGAGCACCAACGGGCTGTCCTTCACCTCCACCGCGGAACACGCCGG
Organism: Streptomyces sp. IBSBF 2435; assembly: GCF_036815005.1. Taxonomy (NCBI): domain Bacteria; kingdom Bacillati; phylum Actinomycetota; class Actinomycetes; order Kitasatosporales; family Streptomycetaceae; genus Streptomyces; species Streptomyces sp. IBSBF 2435. Next base: position 28,775 of record NZ_JAJSYW010000073.1, read on the forward strand.
ACCCGCCTGGTCGGGCCGCGCCCTCGGCGTCCACAACACCGGCCAGAACCTCACCGCCGCGGTCGTACCGCCCGTCATGGCCGCGGTCATCTCCGCCACCGCCTACTGGCCCGGATTCGCCCTGGCCGCGGTCACCGCCTGCGCCTCCGCCGCGATCATCCCGGTGGCCCGCGCGGTGCCCGCCCGCCCCGGGGCGGACCGGCCCCGTACGATTCCGGCATGAGCGACCGGCGGCTGGACATCCTCACCGAACTCCCCACCGACACCGCGCGGGCCGTACTCGGCCTGATCGCCGCCGCCGCGGCGGCGGACGGGCAGCCCGCGGTCTCCGAGCAGGGCCGGCTGCACGTACGCGGAGGGCGCCGGGAGGGCGTACGGCACCTGGTGCTGTGGTCCGGCGACGACCTCGCCGGATACGGGCAGATCGAGGACGCCGACGCGGTCGAGGCGCCCGCCGCGGAATTCGTCGTGCACCCCGGGCACCGGCTGCACGGGCACGGCCGCGCACTCGGTGACGCGCTGCTCGCCGCCACCGGGCGCCGGATGCGGGTGTGGGCGCACGGCGGCCACCCCGCCGCGCGGCACCTGGCCGTCAAGCTCGGCCTCAAGCTCTTCCGCGAGCTGCGGCAGATGCGGATGCCGCTGGACGCGGCGCTTCCCGAGCCGGTGCTGCCGGCCGGGGTGACCGTGCGCACCTTCCGGCCCGGGCAGGACGACGCGGACTGGCTCGCCGTCAACGCGGCCGCCTTCGCCCACCACCCCGAGCAGGGCTCGCTCACACAGCGTGACCTCGACGACCGCAAGGCCGAGCCGTGGTTCGACCCGGCCGGCTTCTTCCTCGCCTTCCGCGGCGACACGCTGGCCGGCTTCCACTGGACGAAGGTCCACGACGATCTCGGGCTCGGCGAGGTGTACGCGGTCGGCGTCGCCCCCGCCGAGCAGGGCAGCGGTCTGGGCCGCGCCCTCACCACGATCGGCCTGCGCCACCTTGCCGCGGAGCGCGGCCTGCCCGGCGTGCTCCTCTACGTCGACGCGGACAATTCGCCTGCCGTCGCGGTATACGAACGGCTGGGCTTCACGACCTACGAGGTCGACCTGATGTTCCGCACGGAGTCCTAGCCGGAGGCTCGCCCGGGTGCCCACGTGGGTGCCCCTTGCAGCGACCCGCCGCCTGCGACGCCGTCGTGGTTGGCCGCGCGGTTCCTCGCGCCCCTGAAGCGTGCCCTCTGCGGCAGAGGACGAGCCCCGTAGGGGCGCGGGGACTGCGCGGCCGGCCGAGACGGCGGGAAAGAAGCGGCGCCACCGCAAGTGGCACTCACACAGGCACGCGGGGAACTGCGCGGCCGGCCACCGCAAGTGGCGCCCCCCGAGGGGCGCGGGGAACTGCGCGGGAGCTGCCCCGGGTGCGGGGGCGGAAAGGGGGAAGGG
>NZ_JAJSYW010000074.1:0-37306 GCF_036815005.1 Streptomyces sp. IBSBF 2435
GCCGAAGGGGGACCGCACACCCCCACCCCCGGGAAAGGCGCACCCCGGACGCAGCGACAGCCCCAGGCCCGCGCCAGCCGAAGGGCGCCCCCTGCCGCAGAGGAGGACGGAGACCCCGCGCCCGGGGGTACGGGGCTAAGGCCCTGGACTACTTACCGGCGGAGCCAATGGGCTTGGGCACACCCCCACGAAGGTGCGCCGGCACAAGATCGATCGCCGGCTCCGCGTAACCGACGGAGACAATCGCATCGCCCCGATACGTGAAGCTCGTCACGCTGGCCAGCGTGCACTGCCGCCGCCGCGGATCGTGCCAGAGCCGCCGCCGCTCCGCGTAGGAGCGGATCACCCAGATCGGCAGCTGGTGGCTGACGCACACCGCCTCGTGCCCCCTGGCCGCGTCCCGCGCGGCCCCCAGCGCCGCCGACATCCGCACGACCTGGTCGATGTACGGCTCGCCCCAGCTCGGGCGGAAGGGATTGGTCAGGTACTTCCAGTTAGCCGGCTTGCGCAGCGCCCCGTCGCCGACCCCGAAGGTCTTGCCGGCGAAGACGTTGGCCGCCTCGATGAGCCGCTCGTCCTTCGCGAGGTCGAGGCCGTGCGCCTCGGCAATAGGTGTCGCCGTCTCCTGGGCGCGTTCGAGCGGCGACGCGACGACGTACGCGATGTCGCGCTGCGCGAGGTGCTCGGCGACCCGGTCGGCCATCTTCCGGCCCAGCTCGGACAGGTGGTAGCCGGGCGCCCTGCCGTAGAGGATCCCGTCGGGATTGTGGACCTCGCCGTGCCGCACGACGTGCACCACGGTCAATTCATCGCTGCCGGAACTGCCGGAACTCATGCGTGGGCCTCCGCTGCGGCACGTGCGGCGGCGGGCAGCGCGGCGGCGATACGCTCCACGGCCCGCTCGTCGTGTGCGGTCGACACGAACCAGGACTCGAAGGCCGACGGGGGCACGTACACGCCCTGCGCCAGCATCGAGTGGAAGAACGGGGTGAAGCGGTACGCCTCCTGCCGCTTGGCCGCCTCGAAGTCACGGACCTCCTCGTCCGTGAAGAAGACGGAGAACATACTGCCCGCCCGCTGGAGCCGGTGCGCGACCCCCTCCTTGCTGAGCGCCGCCGTCAGCAGCGCCTGGATCTCGGCCGAGACCGCGTCCACCGCCGCATAGGCCGCGTCGTCCAGCAGCCGCAGCTGCGCCAGGCCGGCCGCGGTCGCCACCGGGTTACCCGACAGGGTGCCGGCCTGGTAGACCGGGCCGACCGGGGCGAGCTGCGCCATGACGTCGGCGCGCCCGCCGAAGGCCGCCGCGGGGAAGCCGCCGCCCATGACCTTGCCGAAGGTCATCAGGTCGGGGCGTACGCCGTCGAGCCCGTACCAGCCGGCCTTGCTGACCCGGAAGCCGGTCATGACCTCGTCGGAGACGAAGAGCGCCCCGTCTGCCGCGCACAGCTCCTTGAGCCCGGCGTTGAAGCCGTCACGGGGCGGGACGACGCCCATGTTGCCGGGCGACGCCTCGGTGATGACGCAGGCGATCTGCCCGGGGTGCGCGGCGAACGCGGCCCGTACCGCGTCCAGGTCGTTGTACGGCAGCACGATCGTGTCGCCGGTCTGCGCGCCGGTCACCCCGGGGGTGTCGGGCAGCCCGAAGGTGGCGAGCCCGGAACCGGCGGCAGCCAGCAGCGCGTCCACATGGCCGTGGTAGCACCCCGCGAACTTGACCACCTTGGCCCGCCCGGTGAAGCCGCGGGCCAGCCGGATCGCCGACATCGTCGCCTCGGTGCCCGACGACACCAGCCGCACCTGGTCCAGCGGTTCGACCCTGGCCACCATTTCCTCGGCCAGCGCGACCTCGCCTTCACTGGGCGTGCCGAAGGACGTACCATGTGTCACCGCAGCCTGTACGGCCGCGATCACCTCGGGGTGCGCGTGGCCGAGGATCATCGGCCCCCACGAGCAGACCAGGTCCACGTACTCCCGACCGTCGGCATCGGTCAGGTACGGACCGGTACCGGACACCATGAAACGGGGCGTACCACCCACGGCACGGAAAGCCCGCACCGGAGAGTTCACGCCTCCTGGCGTCACGGCCGCCGCTCGGTCGAAGAGTTCCTGGGACACTGGTGCTTCGTACGGATAGCTCACGGATACATGCTCTCAAACCCCGGGCGTTGCGCCACAACGTCTCAACCGTGCATCTGACACGATGATCGGGTTGCATGGTTGGGGCGGCAGATGGTCGGGTAGTGGAATGCAGCAGCGGGGTGACGGTCCGGGCGAGGGACCGGGAGAGCACGTACCCGATCCCGACGACGCCCGTCCTACGGGCAAGCGCCGTCGTATCCCGCGGAATTCGCAGCATCGACACACCGCGGAGCCGAGCAGTCCCGAACCACGCGACCAAGAACACCACGAGCAACAGCAACACCCAGAACACCGCGATCAACGCGGTACCGACGAACGCCGATCGACCGCAGAGGGCAGGAGCAGGGGTGGCCGAGTGGGGGTGACCTACAAGTACTTCGGTGCACCCGACGGTGCCACCGCGGCCCGCGTCCCGATCTCCATGCGCCCGGAGGAACTCGGCGGCGACGAACTCGGCCAGGGCCTGTACACCAAGGTCAAGCCGGAGACGATGGCCGCGATGGTCCTCACCGGCATCGAGGGCATACCCCCGGCCAAGGTCCCGCCGCTCGAACTCGTGGTCCTGCACCCGGACTACGCCGTCGTCCGCCTCCCGGCCTCCGTGGTGGAGCCGCTGCGCAACGCGAACGAGGAGTCCCTCGGCGCCGCCGCCTTCATCTGGTCCACGGTCCCCGACCGCCGCGGCCCGCGCGACGCGTTCGTCATCTACCGCATGCTGCACGAATGGCAGGACTTCGCCCGCCGATGCCAGGAGTCGGGGCACCAGCTCTACTGCCTGGTCTGGCCCTGACGGCCGTCGTCCGCCGCCGCCGGGCCGCCGCTGGTTAGCATCGGCGGTCATGGACCTGAGGCAGCTCGAATACTTCGTCGCGGTCGCCGAGGAGCGCAATTTCACCCGGGCCGCCGAGCGGGTGCACATCAGCCAGTCCGGGGTCAGCGCGCAGATCCGCCAGCTCGAACGGGAGTTGGGGGCCGAGCTGTTCGACCGTTCGGGCCGGGCGGCGCGGCTGACGGTGGCGGGCAAGGCCGCCCTGGAGCACGCCAGGGCCGCGCTGGCCGCCGCCGAGGCGGTGGGGCAGGCGGTCGGCGAGGTGACCGACGTCATCCGCGGGCGGCTGACGGTCGGGATGGTCATCGGCTGCACGGTCACCCCGCTCTTCGACGCCCTGGCCCGCTTCCACCTGGCCCACCCCGGGGTGGACGTCGCGCTGGTCGAGGACACCTCCGAGCAGCTGGCCGAGGGGGTACGGGACGGCGGCGTCGACCTGGCGCTGATCGGCAGCGCAGGCGAGCCGCCCGACGTGCTCGACTCCTTCACCGTCATCAGCGAGCGGCTGGTCGCCGTCGTCCCGCACGGGCATCCGCTGACCGGGCGGGACCCGGTGACCCTGCGGGAGGTCGCCGGCTATCCGCTGGTCTGCATGCCGCGCGGAACCGGTCTGCGCGGCGTCCTGGACCAGGCGTGCGCGGCGCAGCGGCTCGACCCGGCGATCGGGCTCCAGGCCAGCGCCCCCGACGCCATCGCCGACCTCGCCGCGCGCGGCCTGGGGGTCGGCGTGCTGAGCGAGTCGATGGCCGCCCGCTACACCGACCGCCTCGCCGCCCGCGTGATCGCGGACATCGACATCCCGGCGCTGCTCGCGCTGGTGTGGCGCGGCGCGCACGCCCCGGCCGTACGCGAGCTGGTGGCGCACTGCCGCCGGGCCTTCACCCGGCCGTAGCCTCCGCCTCCTCGCCCGCGGCCATGGCGGCGGGCTCCTCCTGCCAGGCGAGCGCCTTGAGCTGCATACGGGCCGCGGGCGCGCTGTTGGGCACGGTCGCCCAGTACGGATGTGCGGTGACCTGGACCGAAAGCCGCACCAGGCGGCGGCGCAGCACCGTGGTCTGGGTGCCGGCGGCGTCGGCGAGTTGGCGATACGTGGCGTACCAGTCGCGCTGCGCCTGGACGAGGTCCGCGGGGAACGTGTGGTGGTGCATGCCGGCGATTCTCGCATACGTTCGAACGCATGTGCGAAAAGCGGGCCGCTTCAGTCCCGGCGTGTCGCTGACGCCCCGCGGTTAGGGCACCGGGCCGCTCCCAGCCCGGCTTCCGCAACCGGACCGGGGGCGCGGGTCGCACGCAGATCATCAGCACGCACACCTGATGCGGCGGGGCCTCGCCCCCGGCCGCGGCCGGGGGCGGCGGTGTCGGCGTCTCAGTGGCGGGCGGCGGCGTGGTCGCCGTGGGCGGCGCCGTGGCGGGCGGCACGGCACGCGGCCCAGGGCGCGGCTCTGCTGGGCATGGTGGCTCGGTACACCACGGGCGGGAAGTACACGGCCCAGGCCGCCGCCATCGCGTGGCCGCGGCGGGCCGGGCTGATCACCGCCGCCCATCTCGCCGCCGGGCGCGGTCGTCGTGGACGTCGGCACCATTCCGACCGACGGCGGCGGCCTGACCGGCGACGTGGACGCGGAGTCGGTGAGCGGCACCGCCGCCGCCCTGTCCCCCGTGCACGGCGGCGTCGTCCCGGTCACCACCGCGCTGCTGCTCCAGCACACCGCGCTCGCCGCGCGGAGGGCCGTCACCGCGCACCAGTGACATCTGTCATGGGCGAGTACGGATGGACGGCTCTGCCGCCGGCCCCCGGCCGGCGGCGATGCTCATGCCATGGCAATCACCGACGCGATACGCACCCGCGAGAGCACGACCGCCGCACATGGTGACGGCGGCACACAGAGCGACGGCGCCGACGGCGGCACGCATGGCGACGGCGCGGACAGCGGCACGCATGGCGACGGCGGCGCGTCCGGCTTCCGGCCCGTCCCGGTGTGGTTCTTCGCCTTCGAAGGCATGCTGGGCGCGTCCTACGACATCGTCAAGTCCTCGCCGCACGCGTGGACCTTCGTCGCCGCATGCGTCGTGGCGAACATCGCGCTGGCCAGGACCGTGCTGCGCGGCCGGCTCAAGATGGCCAAGGCGATCCTCAAGGGCAGGCGCACCCGCAAGATCGCGGTGGGCCTGATCGCGCTGCGGGCCGGCGTGCACATCGCGCTCGGCGCGGCCGGGATGCAGTTCACGTCGCCCCCGGCACACGTCGCGGTCGCCGTCGCCATGTGCGCGGCCACGGTCGCGCTGCTGGCGTTCGACCAGCGGGTGATGCTGCGGGCGCTGGCTGCGGGCTGAGCCGCACCGACGGGCGGACGGGCGGACGCACCGCGGAGGCCGCCGCATATGCTGCGCGGGAATGCAGCCCACCGTCCAAGAGCCCGAGAGGCAGCACGACATGAGCACCCGTACCGCAGTGGTCACCGGCGCGAGCAGCGGAATCGGCGCCGCCACCGCCCGCAGGCTCGCCGAGGCCGATTTCCACGTCGTGCTGGCCGCCCGCCGTGCGGAACGCCTCGACGCCCTCGCCGCGGAACTGACCGCCGACGGCCGCAGCGTGGCCGTGCACGCCCTCGACGTGACCGACAGGGCCGCCGTGGACGCCTTCGCCGCCGGCCTGGACGCGTACCCGCCACTTCACGTGCTGGTGAACGTCGCGGGCGGGGCGCTGGGCACAGAACCGGTCGCCACCGCCGACCCTGCGGACTGGCGGGCGATGTTCGAGGTCAATGTGCTCGGCGTGCTCAATGTCACGCAGGCCCTGCTGCCCGCGCTCAGCTCGTCCGGCGACGGCACGATCGTCGTCCTGTCCTCGACCGCGGGCCTGGCGACGTACGAGGGCGGCGGCGGTTACGTGGCCGCCAAGCACGGGGCGCACGTCATCGCCGAGACCCTGCGCCTCGAACTGAACGGCCACCCGGTGCGGGTCATCGAGATCGCCCCCGGCATGGTCAAGACCGACGAATTCGCGCTCACCCGCTTCCGCGGCGACGAGAGCCGGGCCGCGGCAGTGTATGCCGGGGTAGCCGAGCCGCTGACCGCGGACGACGTCGCCGACACCGTGGCGTGGGCCGTCACCCGCCCGGCCCATGTCAACGTCGACCTGCTGGTACTGCGCCCGCGCGCCCAGGCGTCCAACTACAAAGTGCACCGCATGCAGTAGTCGCCACACCCCCGGGTGAACTCCCGGCACACCGTCAACTTCCGTTGCTGCGGGGGTTAGCGGTGTGCCGAAGTCGGGAACGATATCCGCGTCGGTCTTCGCGCGTAGACCCGTACAGCCGTATCCGCACGACATCCGTACCGCTCACCCCTGTGGACCACCCCGTGCCGCCCCGCGGCCCGGGGTCCCCTCACGTCCGGAGGTTCGTTCATGCGCATCCGCCTGGCACTCCCCCTCGCCGCCGCGGTCCTCTCCCTGCCCGCCGTCCTCGCCGCCGCCGCGCCGGCCGGCGCCGCACCCGCAGACAAGGCGCAGGTGCTCAGCAGCTGGACCCAGACCAGCGCCAGCAGCTACAACACCTGGCTGGCCGCCCGCAACAACCAGGCCGCCTGGTCGGCATACGGCTTCGACTGGTCGACCGACTACTGCTCCGACTCTCCCGACAACCCGCTCGGCTTCCCCTTCAAGACCGCCTGCGCCCGCCACGACTTCGGCTACCGCAACTACAAGAACGCCGGCACCTTCAGCGCCAACAAGGCCCGGCTGGACAACATGCTCTACGCCGACCTCCAGCGGGTCTGCGCCGGCTACTCGGGCGTCACCAAGACCGCGTGCGACTCGACCGCGTGGACGTACTACCACGCGGTGGACATCTTCGGCTCGGCCGCACCGGCGAGGAACGCCGCCTGATCCGCCCGGGGGGGGGGGGGGGGGGGGGGGGGGGGGGGGGGGGGCGGGGGGGCGCGGGGGGGGGGGGGGGGGGGGGGGGGGGGGGGGGGGGGGGGGGGGGNCCCCCCCCCCCCGCCCCCGGGGGGGGGGCGCCCCCCCGCCCCCCCCCCCCCCCCCCCCCCGGTCCGCCGCGGTCAGCCGTGGGCGACGGTGAGCGCGTAGAAGGCGACGCGGGCGCCGTTGGTGGTGCTGTCCGAGGAGGACTGGTTGTAGGAGCCGGCCTTGAAGTACTGCTTGTAGGCGTTGAAGGACGACGGGATGGCGTAGTGCGTCGTGCTGCCGTTGACGGTCAGGTCGATGGTGTTGCCTCCCGACACGCCGATCGTGTAGCTCCACTTGGTGCCGACCGCGACATGGCCGACGGTGTGCGTGGTCTGGCCGCCGTCCGGCGAATTCTCCACGCCCGCGACGATGTCGCCGTTGGAGTGGTAGTACAGCTCGATCAGCGGCTTGGNGCCGACGGTGTGCGTGGTCTGGCCGCCGTCCGGCGAATTCTCCACGCCCGCGACGATGTCGCCGTTGGAGTGGTAGTACAGCTCGATCAGCGGCTTGGTCGAACTGCCGCCCGAGCCGAGGTGGATCTGCCCGACGCACACGTTCGACGTCACGGAGACCACCCGCAGTGTCGCGTCCAGCCGGTGGGTGCCGGCCAGCGACCAGTCGGCGGCGCTGCCGTTCGTGTTCATCTCGCGCAGCTCGGAGCGCGCGTAGTTGGAGTTCGGCGTCGTGACGCCCTTCTCCGGCGCCCAGAAGGTCATGGCGCCGTCGGACCCGTCGGTGTAGAAGTACGAGTCCTGGTAGCCGCCCGCGCCCTGGAGCCGCGACGACGAGATGGTGGTGGGAGAGCCCGGCGAACCCACCGGCTCCTGAAGCTCCCATACCGACAGGTTGAAGTTCCCGCCGGGCGCCACCGCGGTGTTGAGCCCGCCGGAGGGCGGGGTCGAGCCGCCGGGCAGCGTCCACAGCTGGTTGGACGCGCCGGTACAGGTCCAGATCTGCAACTGGTTGCCGTTGGCCGTCGACTTGTCCGTCACGTCCAGACACTTGCCCGAGCCGGTGTTCACCAGCTCACCGTTGCTGACGGTCCACTGCTGGGCGGCGCTGCCGTTGCAGTCGTACAGCTGCACCTTGGCGCCGCTGGCCGTCGAGCCGGCCGTCACGTCCATGCACTTGCCCAGCGACCGCACGGTGTTGTCGGAATTCCCGACGGTCCAGCTCTGCGCCGACGTCCCGTTGCAGTCGTACAGCTGTACATGCGTTCCGTTGGCGCTCGACGCGGAGGCCACGTCCACGCACTTCCCGCCGAGCCCGGTGATCGGCCCGGCGCTCGCAGCCGACGCGCTGGGCGAACCCAGCACCCCGAGCGCGCCGACGACACCCGCGGCACTGACCACCGCGAGCACTTTTGAACGGCAATTCATGTGGGGGTCCTTAAGCCTAGAGGATGGTCTAGTCCAAAGGGTGCGCCCCCGTTGAATAACACGCCCCCGCCACCCCGTCAACGCCTCGGTCGTCCGCCCGGTCCCCTCGGACGGACGACCGGGCGGACGACCGGGCGGACGTCTCAGCCTTTGACGCAGACGACCTGCTTGAGCTTGGCCACCACCTCGACCAGGTCGCGCTGCTGGCTCATCACCTTGTCGATGGACTTGTACGCGCCCGGGATCTCGTCCACGACGCCGGAGTCCTTGCGGCACTCGACGCCGCGGGTCTGGTCCTCCAGGTCGCGGGTGGAGAAGCGCTTCTTCGCCGCGTTGCGGCTCATCTTCCGGCCGGCGCCGTGCGAGGCCGAGTTGAAGGCCGCGGTATTGCCCAGCCCGCGGACAATGTACGTCGCCGTGCCCATGGACCCGGGGATGATGCCGAGGTCACCGCTGCCGGCACGGATCGCGCCCTTACGGGTGACCAGCAGGTCCATGCCGTCGTAGCGCTCCTCCGAGACGTAGTTGTGGTGGCAGGAGATCTCCGGCTCGAAGGTCGGCGCCGCCTTCTTCAGTTCACGGCGGACGACGCCCTTGAACAAGGCCATCATCAGCGTGCGGTTCCACTTCGCGTACTCCTGCGCCCAGTACAGGTCGTGCCGGTAGGCCGCCATCTGCGGAGTGTCGGACACGAAGACCGCCAGGTCGCGGTCGACCAGGCCCTGGTTGTGCGGCAGCCGCTGGGCCTCGCCGATGTGGAAGTCGGCCAGCTCCTTGCCGATGTTGCGCGAGCCGGAGTGCAGGGTCAGCCACACCGCGCCGTCCACGTCGAGGCACAGCTCGATGTAGTGGTTCCCCGACCCGAGCGTGCCCAGTTGCTGGGTGGCCCGCTCGCGGCGGAATCGCACCGCGGCGGCCACCGCGTCGAAACGGGTCCACAAGTCGTCCCAGCCCGCGGTCGCCAGGCCGTGGAAGCCGCCAGGGTCGAGCGCGTCGCGGTGGAGCCCGCGGCCGACCGGGATGGACTGCTCGATCCTGGTCCGCAGGCGGGACAGGTCGCCCGGCAGGTCGTCGGCGGTCAGTGAGGTCTTCACCGCGCTCATCCCGCAGCCGATGTCGACGCCGACCGCGGCCGGGCAGACGGCGCCCTGCATGGCGATGACGGAGCCGACCGTGGCGCCCTTGCCGTAGTGGACGTCGGGCATCACTGCGAGGCCCTTGATCCAGGGCAGCGTGGTGACGTTGCGCAGCTGCTCCATCGCGACGCCCTCGACGGTGGACGGATCTGCCCACATGCGGATCGGGACCCGGGCGCCGGGCACCTCTGTGTACGACATGGCTGTCCCCCGGACGTCGACCATTAGGGATGAATAAGACGAAACAGCACAATCGCCGGATTCGTCGAAAAGACCAACGCGTCACCCGATAAACCCACCCCAGCGGGCGGTTTCGGTAAGGCGTGCGGTAGACATTGTGTCCAGGGTTCGCTCAAGCGCGCCAAGGATTTACCGCAGCGGGTCCACCCGGCGTACGCCGTCCGGTCGAATCCGTCGGATTCCGGGCGCATTCCGATCGAAAGGCGGCACGTGAGGCAAGGGCTCCGCCCAGTGCGGTCAACGCGACGGCCGCCGGCCGCGCTCGGCGCGCTGGCGCTGGCTGTCGCGGTCGGCGCGCTCGGCGCCTGTACGGGCGGCGGCACCGACAACGCGTCCAGCGACAGCAAATCCGCGCGGCTGAACGCCGGCACCGTGTCCCCGGCCCCGCCGGGCAAGTACAGGACGCTGCCGCAGCCGTGCATCGCCGTCGACCTCGACACGCTCAAGGCCCTGGTGCCCGGCGGCCTGGACTACTCGGGGACGGAGTCGCTGACGTACGACACCGACCGCCGGGTCGGGTGCAGCTGGCGGGCGACGACGCCGGACGGTTCGAGCCGGTCGCTGGCGATAGACCTGGAGCGGGTCGTCTCCTACGACCCGGCGGTGAGCGACGAGGTCGAGGCGAAGTCGGACTTCGACGACCAGGCGGCGACCGCGTCGATCCCCCCGCTGCCGCTGCCCGGCTCGACGACGACCACGAGCCCGCCGACCACTCAGACGTCGGGCACGACCGGTACGTCCGGCACGGGGGCGCCGACCGGTCCGGCCGGCAACAGCGCCGACCTCGCGCCCCGGCGGCTGACGGATGTGGGGAACGCCGCGTTCATCAACGACGTGCCCGCGACGAAGAAGGGCGGCGTGGCCCGCCGCGATGTGACGCTGGTCTTCCGCACCGCGAACGTCGTCGTGAACATCCGCTACACCCAGTCCTCGCCCGCCGACGCCGCGCCACCGCAGAGCGCCGACCTGCAAGGGGGCGCCCAGAAGGTGGCCGAGCAGCTGGAGCGCAGGGTCGAGAGCTGACCGGCGCCCGGCACCGCCGCGGGACCCTTTAGGGTGGAGGGCCGACCGGCCCGCGCCCGGAAGCATCCGGCCGGGCGCCCGCGAAGGCAGCGGGAGGCGGGCAGCAGCCAGACACACAAGGACTGGGACCCATGGAACGACGACGACGACGTATAGCGGCCCGGCCGGCCCTGCTGCTCGCCTGCGCGGTGGCGGTCCCCGCGGCGCTGCTCACCGGCTGCTCGTCCGGCGGCGGCTCCGACGACAGCGGCTCGGACTCCGGCAGCTCCGGCGGCGGCACGACCTCGGCGGCCGGCACGCCGACGACCCCGGCGCTCGCCCCGGCGAAGTACGCCACGCTCCCGGACGGCTGCGCCACGGTCGGCAAGGCCACCGTCGGCGCGCTGGTCCCGAAGGCGAAGTCGCCCGGCGGCACGACGGCGCCGTCCGACGACGCCCGCGCCCGCAGCGGCTGCTCCTGGACCGGCAACGGCTCCGACGGCTACCAGTACCGCTGGCTCTCGGTGACGCTCCAGCGGTTCAGCTCCACCGTGACCGCGTCCGCCGAGCAGCAGGCTAAGGACCGCTTCGCCGACCAGGTCGCCCAGCTCGGCAAGGTGCCGGGCGCGGCCACCTCGGCCGTGACGGGCGTCGGCGACCAGGCCAGCACGGTCACGGAGCGGGCCACCGCCGCCAAGGTCACCTCGCAGAACGACACGCTCGTGGCGCGTACCGGCAATGTCGTGGTGATCGTCGAATACAACGGCGCCGGACTCGAGGGCAAGAAGAACCCCTCCGCGACCACCGTGCGCGACGGTGCCGCGCGGGCCGCCAAGGACGTCGTCGCGTCGGTCGCCGGCGCCAACGGCTGACGCCACACCACGCCGGTGCAAACGGCGGCCGTGGCGGCGAACACGTAACGAACACTGCCCCGCCCGTCCGCAATCCATCGGCAATCCGTACGTTTGTCCCGCGTACGCGCCTCCGAGCCGCCATTCCCGTATGGCAGGCTGGGGCGGCCAGTTGCCGAGCGGCAGGAGGGGTCGCGGGTGGCCGCGATACATTTGACCCGAACACACCGGATATTGGTCGGTGTGGTCGTCGCCGGCGCCGTGGTGATCGCCGGGATCGGTTTCGCCGGTTCCTACGCCGCGGTGCGCACGCTCGCGCTGGACAAGGGCTTCGGCTGGTTCGCGAATGTCTTCCCGATCGGCGTCGACGCGGGCATCGTCGTCCTGCTGTCCCTCGACCTGCTGCTGACCTGGCTGCGGATCCCCTTCCCGCTGCTGCGGCAGACGGCGTGGCTGCTGACCGCTGCGACGATCGCCTTCAACGGCGCCGCGGCCTGGCCCGACCCGCTCGGTGTGGGCATGCACGCGATCATCCCGGTGCTCTTCGTGGTGTCGGTGGAGGCCGCGCGGCACGCGATCGGCCGGGTCGCGGACATCACCGCCGACAAGCACATGGAGTCGGTCCGCATCACCCGCTGGCTGCTCGCGCCCTTCCCGACCTTCCGGCTGTGGCGCCGGATGAAGCTGTGGGAACTGCGGTCGTACGAGGAGGTCATCAGGCGCGAGCAGGACCGGCTGGTCTACCGCGCCAGGCTGCGGGCCCGCTACGGCGTCGCCTGGCGCCGCAAGGCCCCGATCGAGGCGATCATGCCGCTGCGGCTGGCCCGTTACGGGGTGCCGCTGACCGAGACCGCGGAGGCCGGGCTCGCGGCGGCCGGCATCGAACCGCACGAGCCGGTCAAGGAGTTGACGGCGGCGGAGCCCGTCGTGGTGACCGCGGAAGCGGCACCCGAGGCGGCGGCCGTGGAGCCGCAGGGCGTCGACCCGGTGGACGTGCCCGAGCCGCTGTACGCCGAGCAGGTCTACGGGCATCAGTACGATCCGCGCTACGACCCGCACTTCGACCCGAGGTACGACCCGCGCTACGACCCCCGGTACGCCTACGACCAGCAGCAGTTGCATCAGCAGCAGCAAGGACAGTGGCAGGGCGCCACGCACGACAGCCCGTGGTTCGCGGCCCAGCAGCAGCTCCAGGCGCAGTCCGGACAGCAGGCCCACGTCCAGGAGCAGCACCACCAGCCGCAGCCGGACGTGGCGCCCGGGCCCGAGCCGGAGCCTGCGGGCCAGATACGGGTCCCGGCCGGCCCGAACCGCACCCGCCCGCTGGGCGGCGCCTCAAGCGCAAACGGTGCCTACGGGGTCAACGGGGCCAACGGCAACCTCGCCCCGACAATCCCCGGCCCGCGCGCCGAGGAATTCCCGGCCCCGGTCCAGCAGGCCCAGCCCCCGGCCCCGCAGCCGCAGCCGCAGCCGCAGCCCGAGGCGGAATCCGGGCCCGCACTCGGCCCCGACCTGGAACCCGCAGCCGAGTCGGGCCTCGACATCCCGGACGGCGTCTCGGTGGAGGAGGCCTACTTCGCCGCGTACCGCCAGTACGTGCGCGAGCAGGGCCACTTCCCGAACGCCCGGCAGTTCGCCCGCTACCTGCCCGGTCTCTACGGCGGCACCGCCCCCGAGGAACGCCACCTGGTCGCGTCCATCCGCGACATGCGCTACCGCTTCCAGTCCGAGGCCGACACCGAGCACATCCCGTAGCCACCCGCGCCACGCCCGGGGACGCGCCCACCCGGGAGGCGGGGCGGCCCAACCACCCCGCGCCCCCGGCCGGCTCGGCGTCAGGCGTCGGCGCCCAGCAGGGTGCGTACCCGGTCCTGGCCCACCGCGAGGAGCAGGGTGGGGAGCCGAGGCCCGGTGTCGCGGCCGACCAGCAGTTCGTAGAGCAGCGCGAAGAAGGACCGCTGGGCGACCTTCAGCTCGGGCGTCGGCTTGGCGTCGGGCGCCAGCCCGGCCTGCACCTTCGGCACCGCGTAGACCAGCGTCGTCAGACCGTCGAGCGACCAGTGCGAGCCCAGCCCGTCGGCCAGCAGCTTCAGCGCGCCCCGCTCACCGTCGTCCAGCGCGGCGAGCCGGGCCGTGTCGGGCTCGGCCCTGACCACGGTCCGCTGCTCGGCCGGGACCTGGCTGGAGATCCACGCCTCGGCCCGGTCCAGCCTGGGGCGCACCTCGTCCAGCGAGGCCAGCGGCCGGTCCGGGTCCAGCTCGGACAGGATCCGCAGCGTCTGCTGCTCGGCGCCCGCGGTGATGTCGGCGACCGAGGCCAGCGTCCGGTACGGCAGCGGCCTGGGAGTACGCGGCAGCTCACCGGCCGCCGTGCCCGCCGCGCGGGCGTACGCGGCGACGTCGCCGGGCAGCGCGGAGCCCTCGTCGACCTTGCGGGTGAGCGCGTCCCACTCGTCGTAGAGCCGCTGGATCTCCTGGTCGAAGGCGATCTTGAAGGACTGGTTGGGGCGGCGGCGGGCGTAGAGCCAGCGCAGGATCTGCGGCTCCATGATCCGCAGCGCGTCGGCCGGTACCGGGACCCCGCCCTTGGACGAGGACATCTTCGCCATCCCGGAGATGCCGACGAAGGCGTACATCGGCCCGATCGGCTGCTGACCGCCGAAGATCGGTCCGACGATCTGCCCGCCGACCTGGAAGGACGACCCGGGCGAGGAGTGGTCGACCCCGGACGGCTCGAAGACGACGCCTTCGTACGCCCAGCGCATCGGCCAGTCGACCTTCCAGACCAGCTTGCCGCGGTTGAACTCGCTCAGCAGCACCGTCTCACGGTGCCCGCACACACAGGTGTACGTCAGCTCGGTGGTCTCCTCGTCGTACGCGGTGACCGTGGTGAGGTCCTTGCCGCACTGCCCGCAGTACGGCTTGTACGGGAAATACCCGGCGCCGCTGCCGCTGCCGTCGTCCTCCTCGGCCGCGCCCGAGCCCTCCTCCGCGGCCAGCTCCGCGTCGTCCACCGGCTTCTGGGACTGCTTGGCCGGGGCCTTCTTCGTGCGGTACTGCTCCAGGATCGCGTCGATGTCGGCGCGGTGCCGCATGGCGTGCAGGACCTGCTCGCGGTAGGCGCCCGAGGTGTACTGCGCGGTCTGGCTGATGCCGTCGTACTCCACGCCCAGTTCCGCGAGCGAGGCCGACATCTGGGCCTTGAAGTGCTCCGCCCAGCTCGGGTACGGGGACCCGGCGGGCGCCGGCACCGAGGTCAGCGGCTTGCCGATGTGCTCGGCCCACGACTCGTCCACGCCCTCGACGCCGTTGGGCACCTTGCGGTAGCGGTCGTAGTCGTCCCAGGAGATCAGGTGCCGCACCTCGTGGCCGCGCCGCCTGATCTCGTCGGCGACCAGGTGCGGGGTCATGACCTCGCGCAGATTGCCCAGGTGGATCGGCCCTGAGGGGCTGAGCCCGGACGCGACGACAACGGGTTTCCCGGGTGCGCGGCGCTCCGACTCGGCGATGACGTCGTCCGCGAAACGGGAGACCCAGTCGGTCTCGGTGCTGCCAGCCACGGCTCTTCCTTCCTGGTCGGCGGGGCCGCTCCTGAAGGCGCCCCGACCGCTCCAGTCTCCCAGACCCGCAACCCCCGCCGGGCCACCCTGTGGATAACTCCGCCCCTCCCCCACCCCTGTGGATAACTCGCTCGCCGACCCCGGCTCGCGTGGGAGACTGAGGTGTCGCGTCACGTGATGCGACATCCACGATCCCGACACACGAAACGGCACCTCCATGGCCTCGGTCGCTTCCCTTTCCGCCTCGCTCCAGCAGCGTGTCTCGGCCGCCCTCGCGGCGGCCGTGCCGTCGGCCGCCGACGCCGACCCGCTGCTGCGACGCAGCGACCGGGCGGACTTCCAGGCCAACGGGGTGCTGGGCCTGGCCAAGCGGCAGAAGACCAACCCCCAGGCGCTCGCGGCCGAGGTCGTCGCCGCGCTGCCCTCGGGCGGCGCGGAAGCCGGCGGCGACGACGTGATCGCCGCCGTCGAGGTGTCGGGACCCGGTTTCCTCAACATCACGGTGGCCGACGCCGCCATCACCCGCAATCTCGCCGCCCGGGCCGCCGACGACCGGCTCGGCGTGCCCCTCAAGGAGCACCCGGGCGTCACGGTGGTGGACTACGCCCAGCCGAATGTGGCCAAGGAGATGCACGTCGGCCACCTGCGCTCGTCGGTGATCGGCGACGCGATCGTGAAGATCCTGGAATTCGGCGGCGAGCAGGTCGTCCGCAGGCACCACATCGGCGACTGGGGCACCCAGTTCGGCATGCTCGTGCAGTATCTGATCGAGCACCCGCACGAGCTGGACCACAGCGAGGGCGAGGCCGACGCGGGCGAGGCCTCGATGTCCCGGCTCGACCGGCTCTACAAGGCGTCGAGCGCGCTGTTCAAGGCCGACGAGGAGTTCAAGGACCGGGCCAGGCGGCGGGTGGTGGACCTCCAGGCCGGCGACCCGGAGACGGTCGCGATGTGGCAGCGGTTCGTGGACGAGTCGAAGCTCTACTTCGACTCTGTCTACCAGAAGCTGGACATCAGGATCCGCGACGAGGACATCGTCGGCGAGTCCGGTTACAACGACATGCTGGTCGAGACCTGCGACCTGCTGGAGAAGGCCGGCGTCGCGGTGTGGTCCAACGGCGCGCTGTGCGTGTTCTTCGACGACATCAAGGGCAAGGACGGCGAGCCGGTCCCGCTGATCGTCCGCAAGACCGACGGCGGCTTCGGCTACGCGGCCACCGACCTGTCCGCGATCCGCAACAGGACCGGCGCCCTGCACGCCGACACCCTGCTCTACGTGGTCGACGTGCGGCAGTCGCTGCACTTCCGGATGGTCTTCGAGACCGCGCGGCGGGCCGGCTGGCTGGCCGACGGGATCACCGCGAAGCACCTGCCGTTCGGCACCCTGCTGGGCAAGGACGGCAAGCCGTTCAAGACCCGGGCGGGCGAGAGCGTCAAGCTGGAGGACCTGCTGGACGAGGCGGTGCAGCGGGCCACCGCCGTGGTCCGGGAGAAGGGCGAGAAGATCGGCCTGACCGAGCAGGAGATCACCGCCAACGGCGCCCAGGTCGGCATCGGCGCGGTGAAGTACGCCGACCTGTCCACCTCGCTCGGCCGGGACTACGTCTTCGACCTCGACCGGATGGTCTCGCTCAACGGCGACACGAGCGTCTACGTCCAGTACGCCTACGCCAGGACCCGGTCCATCTTCCGCAAGGCCGCGGAGGGGCAGCAGGCGGTCGCGCACCCGGAGCTGCCGCTCGAACCTGCGGAGCGGGCGCTCGGCCTGCACCTCGACGCGTTCGGCGACACCCTTGCCGAGATCGCCGAGGTCTACGAGCCGCACCGGCTCGCGTCGTATCTCTTCCAGCTCGCCTCGCTGTTCACCACCTTCTACGAGCAGTGCCCGGTGCTCACCGCCGACGGCGGCCCTGCCCAGGTGGAGAACCGGCTGTTCCTGTGCGACGTGACCGCCCGCACCCTGCACCAGGGCCTGGCGCTGCTCGGCATCCGTACGCCCGAGCGGCTCTGACGGCGCCGCCCGCCCGCCCGCGCCCGGCGGGCGGGCCGCCGCCACCTGTGGTCCGATGGTGGGTACGGCAACGGCGGACCAAGGCGGGCGGACGGCACGTGACGGATCCGGAGATCGACTACCGGGCGATCTACAACAGGCTGCCCGCCGGTATCGCGCTGCTGTCCCCGGACCTGCGCTTCATCGACGCCAACGAGGCGTATCTGCACCTGTCGGGCCGCTCCCTCGCCGATCTCCTGGGCCACCACATCTTCGAGGTCTTCCCCGACAGCCCGCACAGGGGGCGCGCCGGGAACGGACCGACCAGCCTCGGCGCCTCGCTCCGCAACGTGCTCGCCACCAAGGAGCGCGACACCCTCGCCCTCCAGCGCTACGACGTCGAACGGCTCGACCGGCCAGGCACCTACGACGAGCGGTACTGGAGCACGATCAACACCCCGATCCTCGACGCGGCGGGCGAGGTCGTCCTCATCGCGCACCGGGTCGAGGAGGTCACCGACTTCATGCGGACCGGGGCCGCGGAGCACGGCGGCGACAGCAAGCTGCGGGCCGAGCTGTACATGCGTGCCAGCGAGCTGCAGGAGCTCAACCAGCGGATGCGCAAGGCGCACGCCCGGGAGCGGGAGGTCGCGCTGGCTCTGCAGGCCGCCCTGCTGCCCGCCCCCCGGCCGGTCGGCCACCGGGCCGCGGTGCGGTACCAGCCGGCGGTCAGCGCGCTGAACGTGTGCGGTGACTGGTACGACCTGGTGGACCTGCCCGGCGACTGCATCGCGGTCGCTGTCGGTGACGTCGTCGGCCACGGGCTGGCCGCCGCCTGCGTGATGGGCCAGCTCAGAAGCGCGCTGAGCGCCGCGGCCCGGGTCACCGGCGGCCCCGCCGAGGCGCTCGACGCGCTCGGGCTGTACGCCAGGTCCGTGGACGGCGCGGAGTCCACCACCGTGGTCAATGCCTTCATCGACTGGGCCGACCGCAGCATCACGTACAGCAACGCGGGGCACCTGCCGGCGGCGCTGCTGCACACCGACGGCAGTGTCGAATTCCTCGACCGTGCCACTGACCCGCCGCTCGGCGCCCGCCCGCACCACCAGCCGCGCCCGCAGGCCACCGTCGGCTTCGACACGGGAGCGGCCCTCGTCCTCTACACCGACGGGCTGGTCGAGCGGCGCGGCGAGGACATCGACGTCGGCCTCACCCGGCTGGCGACGACCCTCGCGAGCCGCCCGGCGTCGGACCCGGAAACGATGGCCGACGCGCTGCTGTCCGAGCTGATCCCGTCGACCGGCGCGACGGACGACACTGCCCTGGTCGTGCTGCGGCTCTGACCGCGTACGCCTCAGAGGCGGCGCGCGACCTCGGTGGCCCAGTACGTGAGGATCATGTTCGCGCCCGCGCGCCGGATCGAGGTGAGCGTCTCCATGATCGCCCGGTCCCGGTCGATCCAGCCGTTGGCCGCCGCGGCCTCGACCATCGCGTACTCGCCCGAGATCTGGTACGCCGCCACCGGCACGTCCACCGTGTCGGCGACCTTGCGCAGCACGTCCAGATACGGCAGCGCCGGCTTGACCATCACCATGTCGGCGCCCTCGGCGAGGTCGAGCGCCAGCTCCCGCATCGACTCGCGGAAATTCGCCGGGTCCTGCTGATACGTCTTCCGGTCGCCCTTGAGCGAGGAGTTCACGGCCTCGCGGAAGGGGCCGTAGAAGGCGGAGGCGTACTTCACCGTGTAGGCCAGGATCGCCACGTCCTGCCGGCCGATCTCGTCCAGGGCGTCGCGGATGGTGCCGACCTGGCCGTCCATCATCCCGGACGGGCCGACCACATGGACGCCGGCGTCCGCCTGGACCTGGGCCATTTCCGCGTAGCGCTCAAGGGTCGCGTCGTTGTCGATCCGGCCCTCGGCGTCCAGGACGCCGCAGTGGCCGTGGTCGGTGTACTCGTCCAGGCACAGGTCGGACATGACGACCAGCGCGTCGCCGACCTCCTCGACCACGTCCCTGATCGCCAGTTGCAGGATGCCGTCCGGCTCCGTGCCCTGGCTCCCGATCGCGTCCTTGACCTCGGGCACCCCGAACAGCATGATCCCGCCGACCCCGGCGGAGGCGGCCTCGACGGCCGCCTTGCGCAGGGAGTCACGGGTGTGCTGGACGACCCCCGGCATCGTGGAGACGGCCTGCGGCTCGCTGATGCCCTCCCGCACGAAGGCCGGCAGGATCAGCTCTGCCGGATTCAGCCGGGTCTCCGTGACCAGGCGGCGCATCGCGGGACTCGTACGGAGGCGACGCGGGCGCGCGCCGGGGAATTCGCCGTAGCTCACCATGTCTCCACGGTACGCCCGCGGCAGGCGTGCTCTTCCCGACGCCGAGTCGGCCCCGGGGCTCCCCTCACGCGAGGGTGCCCCGCCCCGGGCACGGGGAACCGCACGGCCCCCGCGCCCGGCGGAAGCGGGTCAGACCCGGGCGCGGCGGCGGGCGCCGGGACGGCGTTCGCTGGGGCGGGTGACAGGATCGCCGGCCGCACCGGCGGCTTCGCGCCGGGCGAGGCCGAAATCGGCGAGCGCCTGGGCAAGCGCGTGCACGGACGGCTCGGGAGCCATCACGTCGACCCGCAGCCCGTGCTCCTCCGCCGTCTTGGCCGTGGCCGGCCCGATGCAGGCGATCACGGTGACATTGTGCGGCTTCCCCGCGATGCCGACCAGATTGCGCACGGTCGAGGACGAGGTGAAGAGCACCGCGTCGAAGCCGCCGCCCTTGATGGCCTCGCGGGTGTCGGCCGGCGGGGGCGACGCCCGTACCGTGCGGTAGGCGGTGACGTCGTCCACCTCCCAGCCCAGTTCGACCAGGCCGGCGACCAGGGTCTCGGTGGCGATGTCGGCGCGCGGCAGGAAGACCCGGTCGATCGGGTCGAAGACCGGGTCGTACGGCGGCCAGTCCTCCAGCAGCCCGGCCGCCGACTGCTCGCCGCTGGGCATGAGGTCCGGCTTGACGCCGAATTCGACCAGCGACTGGGCGGTCTGCTCACCGACGGCGGCGACCTTTATCCCGGCGAAGGCGCGCGCGTCGAGCCCGTACTCCTCGAACTTCTCCCGCACCGCCTTGACCGCGTTGACCGAGGTGAAGGCGATCCACTCGTAGCGCCCGGTGACCAGGCCCTTGACGGCGCGCTCCATCTGCTGCGGGGTGCGCGGCGGTTCCACCGCGATGGTCGGCACCTCGTGCGGCACGGCGCCGTACGAGCGCAGTTGGTCGGAGAGCGACGCGGCCTGCTCCTTCGTCCGCGGTACGAGCACCCGCCAGCCGAACAGCGGCTTGGTCTCGAACCACGACAGGTGCTCGCGCTGGCCGGCCCGTTCCCCGACCACGGCTATGGCCGCGATCGGGCCCTCGGGGGTGGGCAGCGCCTTGGTGGCCTTGAGTTCGGCGGCGATGGTGGCCAGCGTCGCGGTCCAGGTGCGCTGCCGGGTGGTGGTGCCGGCCACGGTCACCGACAGCAGGGTGTCGGGCCTGCGTCCTGAGCCGATCAGCTCGGCGGCGGTCGCGGCGACCGTCTGCAGGGTCGTGGAGACCACCAGCGTGGCGTCGCTGGCGCCGACCTCGCTCCAGCACCGGTCGGAGGCGGTGGCGGCGTCCACGAAGCGCACGTCGCCGCTGAGCGGCACCCCGGCGTAGGCGGGCACGCCCACCGCGCTGGCGATGCCGGGCACGACCTCGAAGGGGATGCCCGCACGGGCGCAGGCCAGCATCTCGGCGGCGGCGCAGGAGTCGAGACCGGGGTCACCGACCACCGCACGTACCACCCGCTTGCCGGTCCGCGCGGACGCCATGACAAGCTGTGAAGCGGCATCGGCAAGGGCGGTGGTGTCCAACACCTCGGCGTCCACGGCCGGTTCCGCCGTGTTCACGTCCGCTCGGGCGTGGATGCGGACGACGTCGAGCACTGGCCTGTCGCCGACCAGCAGGTCGGCCAGGGCGAGCGCTTCGACGGCGCGCAGGGTCAGCAGCCCGGGGTCACCAGGCCCGGCACCCAGGAAGGTGACGTGACCGGTCACGGACCGCCCGGCGGAGCCGGGACTTGCGGCGGTGCCGGCCGAAAGGGCCGTACCGGCGGCGGTGTTCGTCGCAGCAGCGACGGCGGCGGGGTTCAAAGTGCGCGCTCCCCCATAAGACCGGCCGCACCCTTGGCGAGCATCTCGTCGGCGAGTTCGCGGCCGAGGGCACGCGCTTCGTCGTCGGACGCCGGTGCGGGACCGGTGATGGACATCTGCACCAGCGAGGTGCCGTCGGTCGTGCCGACGACGCCGCGCAGGCGCAGCTCGGTAGTCTGCCCGTCGGCCACAAGGTCGGCCAGCGCGCCCACAGGGGCGCTGCAGCCGGCCTCGAGGGCGGCGAGCAGGGATCGCTCGGCGGTCACGGCGACCCGGGTGAACGGGTCGTCGAGCCCGGCGAGCTGTGCGGCCAGCTCCGGGTTGGAAGCGGCGCACTCGACGGCCAGTGCCCCCTGGCCGGGGGCGGGCAGTACGGCGTCGGCGGCGATCAGCTCGGTCGCCTCCGCGATCCTGCCGATACGGTTCAGCCCGGCGGCGGCCAGCACGACGGCGTCGAGCTTGCCGGAAGTAACGTACCCGATCCTGGTGTCAACGTTGCCACGGATCGGGACTGTCTCGATGTCCAGACCGTGTGACCGCGCCCACGAGTTGAGCTGGGCCATCCGGCGGGGCGACCCGGTGCCGACCGTGGCGCCGGGCGGCAGCGCCTCGAAGGTCAGCCCGTCCCTGGCGACCAGCGCGTCGCGCGGGTCCTCGCGGACCGGGACGGCGGCCAGCGTCAGCCCCTCGGGGGCCGCGGTCGGCAGGTCCTTCAGGCTGTGCACGGCGAAGTCGATGTCCCCGGCGAGCAGCGCGTCGCGCAGCGCCGAGACGAAGACGCCGGTGCCGCCGATCTGGGCCAGGCTCTCCCGGGAGATGTCGCCGTAGGTGGTGATCTCGACCAGTTCGACGTCCCGTCCGGTGAGCTGCCGGACCTGGTCGGCGACCATGCCGGACTGGGCCATCGCCAGTTTGCTCTTCCGCGTTCCCAGCCGGAGTGCGCCGCCAGCGGGGCGCCCCTCAGGTACCGCCTTGGTCATCAGCCAGCCTCGATTCGGTTCTGCCCCACGGCCGGAGGCCGGGTTTCGGCCCGGCTGACGGCGGCGACCGCCTGCGGGTCGAGGTCGAAGAGTTCTCGCAGCGCGTCGGCGTACCCGGCGCCGCCGGGCTCGCCCGCGAGCTGCTTGACCCGCACGGTCGGGGCGTGCAGGAGCTTGTCGACGACGCGGCGCACGGTCTGGGTGATCTCCGCGCGTTCCTTGTCGTCCAGACCGGGCAGCCTACCGTCGAGCCGGGAAAGTTCACCCGCAACGACATCGGCGGCCATGGCGCGCAGCGCCACCACGGTCGGGGTGATCCGCGCGGCGCGCTGGGCGGCGCCGAAGGCGGCGACCTCCTCCGCGACGATCGCCTGGACGGCGTCCACGTCGGCGGCCATCGGGGCGTCGGCGGACGCGGCGGCCAGCGACTCTATGTCGGCCAGGTGCACACCGTCGAGGTCGCGCGCGGCCGGGTCGACGTCCCGCGGCATCGCCAGGTCCAGTACGGCCAGCGGACCGGCCGCCCGCAGGTCCTCCACGGTGAGCACCAGGCCGGTGGAGCCGGTACAGGACACCACGATGTCGGCGTCGGCGAGCGCGCGGCCCAGCTCGGCCATGGTCACCGCGCGGGCGTCGGCGCCCTGCTCGGTGAGCAGCCGGGCCAGCCGGACGGCGCGGTCGGTCGTGCGGTTGGCGATCGTCAGCCGGTCGACCCCGGCGCGGGCCAGCGTGGCGGCGGCCAGCGACGACATGGAGCCGGCGCCCACCACCAGCGCCCGCCTGCCCGCGAGGGGGCCGGTCGCGGGGGCGAGCTGGGCCAGGCCGAAGGTGACCAGTGACTGGCCCGCCCGGTCGATGCCGGTCTCGGAGTGGGCGCGCTTGCCGACCCGCAGGGCCTGCTGGAAGAGGTCGTTGAGCAGCCGCCCCGCGGTGTGCAGCTCCTGGCCGACCGCGAGCGCGTCCTTGATCTGGCCGAGGATCTGGCCCTCGCCGACGACCATCGAGTCCAGCCCGCAGGCCACCGACAGCAGGTGGTGGACCGCCCGGTCCTCGTAGTGCACGTACAGGTACGGGGTCAGCTCGTCGAGGCCGACACCGCTGTGCTGGGCCAGCAGCGTGGACAGCTCGGCGACGCCTGCGTGGAATTTGTCCACGTCGGCGTACAGCTCGATGCGGTTGCAGGTGGACAGCGCCACCGCCTCACTCGCGGGCTCGGCGGCAAGCGCGTCCAGGAGCAGCTTGGCCCGCGCGTCCTCGGTGAGCGCGGCCCGCTCCAGCACGCTCACCGGCGCGCTGCGATGCGACAGTCCGACAACCAGCAGACTCATGCGGGCATCACGGCGGGTACGTCCCCGTCGGGCTCCTGGCGCCCTTCACCGGCCTTGCGCTGCTCGTGGAACGCGAGGATCTGCAGTTCGATGGACAGATCGACCTTGCGTACGTCCACGCCGTCCGGCACCGACAGCACGGTGGGGGCGAAGTTGAGAATCGAGGTCACCCCGGCGTTGACCAGCCGGTCGGTGACCTCCTGTGCGGCGCCCGCCGGGGTCGCGATGACCCCGATCGACACCTGGTTGTCGGCGACGATCGCTTCCAGCTCGTCGATGTGCCGCACCGGCAGTCCCGCGACCAGCCGCCCGGCCAGCGACGCGTCCGCGTCGAGCAGGGCCGCGACGCGGAAGCCGCGGGAGGCGAACCCGCCGTAATTGGCGAGGGCGGCGCCGAGGTTGCCGATACCGACGATGACGACCGGCCAGTCCTGGGTGAGGCCCAGCTCACGGCTGATCTGGTAGACGAGGTATTCGACGTCGTAGCCGACGCCCCTGGTCCCGTACGAGCCGAGATAGGAGAAGTCCTTGCGCAGCTTGGCCGAGTTGACCCCGGCCGCGGCGGCGAGCTCCTCCGAGGACACGGTGGGCACGGAGCGCTCGGACAGAGCGGTCAGCGCCCGCAGGTACAGCGGAAGCCTGGCGACGGTGGCCTCGGGAATCCCTCGGCTGCGAGTCGCCGGTCGGTGCGATCGGCCAGTTGCCACGGTGCTCCTGCGGGTAGAGCTGGGCTGAGGGCGACCACGGCCTTTGGGGCCGCCCCGTGCACGCCAGGCTATGTCTTTGTGAACGCGTGCACAAAGATGGTGTCCGTTTTGCCCGGCGGAAGTGATGGGCATCACGCGCTCCCATTACGGACATTGGGCACGCTTCGCCGTGACGAATCGTTGCTGCGGTGCTTCCAGAGCGTGGTGGTGGCCGTCGGCGGAACAGGGGGCTCGGGCCAGCGGACACCTGCCGCCTGCAACAACCGCCGCTCCAGACCGGCGGCGTCCGCGACGCCCGCACCACCGGCGGTGGCTCGGGACTGCGCCACAAAGTGGCTGAAAAGCGCCGCTGCCGCGCGGGCGTCGCCGAGCGCGGTGTGCGGGGTCCAGCCGGTCACACCCAGCGCCTGTACACATGCGCGCAGCGACAGCCCGTACGGCGCCGGGTTGTCGCGGCGGCGGTCGGCGGCCATCCGCATCGTGCACACCTCGGGCACGGCGGGCAGCCGCACCCCGACCCGGGCGTATTCGGCGGCCAGGAACGCCCGGTCGCACCCGACGTTGTGCCCGACCAGTACGCGGCCGCGCAGCAGCGTCAGCAGCCGGGCGGCGATCCCCGCGAAGCGCGGGGCGCCGCGGATGTGCCCGGGCTCGATGCCGTGGATGTGGGTCGGCCCGACCGGGCCCTGCGGGTCCAGGAGGGTCGTGAACTCGCCCTCGGGCGCCAGATCGCGGTCCAGCAGCACGACCGCCAGCTCGATGACCCGGTGCCGGCGCGAGGACGACCCGGTCGCCTCGACGTCCACGACGACGTAGCCGCCGGCGGCGGCTCCTTCCCCCGAGGGCACGTGGCCGCTTTCCGCGGTTCCTCTCACCGAGGGCATCGGCACTCTCCTCGCACATCGCCCCCGGCCGCACAAAACGCCACCGATCCTACCCGATCGGGTGGCGCGGGACCGAGCTTGCCGCTGCGTCGGCGGGTGCGCTTCCCCCAGGCGCGGGGGTTCTGGCGGTGCCTCCGCGTAGGAGGGGGGCCCACTCAGGGGCGCGGGGAACTGCGCGAGCAGCCCGCCGCCGGCCGGTGGCCCGGAGCGGATCGAACAGCCCCTCCGGGCCGGTGACGACCCACGCGTGGGGGTGGGCTGAGCGCGCCGTTCCCCGCCCCCCTGCGGGGGCGCCGCCAGCCGTCAGGTGGCCGCACGGCCGGCGCACCGAGGGACGGGGCGGGACGGGGCCGGACACCCAGCAGCGTGGGGGTGCGCGCGGTCAGACGGCCAAAGCTCGCCGCAGGCGAAGCTCGTCTACGCGCCAGAACGTGTGCTGCTCCCCGTCCACCAGGACAACAGGAATCTGCTCCCAGTACCGCCGGTACAACTCCTCGTCCTGAGTGATGTCCTGCTCGACCAGGACAGCCCCGGTCGCGGCGGCGACCTTCTCCACCACCGCGCGAGCGTCATCGCACAGATGACACCCCGGCTTCCCGATCAGCGTCACGGTCCTCGCACTCGTCATACCGCACATTGTGACGCCCGCGGTTCACGTACCCGCATCGTGGCCGAACCTGCCATGTCCCGCAGGGTGGTTATGCTCGCGTTATGGCCGCTCTCAGATGGCTCACCCCCCGCAGGCAGTCCGCCACGCAGCGGAGTGTTGTGGCCGGCGAGGCCGCCGCAGCCGCCGCGGAAGCGGCGCTCGCGACGAAGCCCAGGCCCGAAACCGCCGCGAAGGAAACGGAAGAACCGCAGGACCCGGAAGCGGAGTCCGCCTTCCCGGTGGCGGGCGACCCCCGGGCCGCCGCGTTCTTCGACCTGGACAACACCGTGATGCAGGGCGCCGCGCTGTTCCACTTCGGCCGCGGCCTGTACAAGCGGCATTTCTTCGACACCCGCGACCTGTTGCGCTTCGCCTGGCAGCAGGCGTACTTCCGGATGGCCGGCGCCGAGGACCCCGAGCACATGCAGGAGGCCCGCGACAGCGCGCTGTCGATCGTCAAGGGGCACCGCGTCGAGGAACTGATGTCCATCGGCGAGGAGATCTATGACGAGTACATGGCGGAGAAGATCTGGCCCGGTACCCGCGCCCTGGCGCAGGCGCACCTGGACGCGGGCCAGCGGGTGTGGCTGGTCACGGCCGCGCCCCTGGAGACGGCCACGATCATCGCCCGCCGGCTGGGCCTGACCGGCGCGCTCGGCACGGTCGCGGAGTCGGTCGACGGCGTCTACACCGGACGGCTGGTCGGCGAGCCGCTGCACGGCCCGGCGAAGGCCGAGGCGGTACGCGCGCTGGCGGCGGCGGAGGACCTGGACCTGTCGCTGTGCGCCGCGTACAGCGACTCGCACAACGACATCCCGATACTGTCGCTGGTCGGCCACCCCTATGCGATCAACCCCGACGCCCGGCTGCGCAAGCACGCCCGCGCCAAGGGCTGGCGGCTGCGCGACTACCGCACCGGGCGCAAGGCCGCGCGGATCGGCATTCCGGCCGCCGCGGGCATGGGCGCGGTCGCGGGCGGCACCGCCGCGGCCGTCGCGATCCACCGCCGCCGCAAGTGACGGCGGCGCGCCGCCGGTAGAGCCGCGCCCCGGCCCGTACGATCCCCGGCGGCCCACGCGGCCCATACGGCTCGTGCGGCACGCACACGGTCACAACACGGCCTCTGTGTGAGCTGTTCACGAACGAAAGTGGTCAACAGGGGTCGGCCGTTCGATAATTGGTCGATCCTCATTCCGTACAGGAAGTGGCGCAAACGGCGATTTGCGCAACTCGGTGTAGCGTCGCCTGTACGAAGCGTTATTCTCCTCAGACGCAATCCGGAACCCACGCGTCGCCACGACGGGTGAACGGTCCCGTACTGCACGTGATGGAAGTTCTGCCTCTGGGAGTCCCGTGTACCCACACGACGGGGTTGACACCTCCGGCCTGGCTGCGTTGCGCGCACTGGTGCTCGACCGACTGATGCGCACAGTCCCCGCGTACGCCCGGCCCACCCTCGCCACGTCAGGTCCCACCGTCCCCGGTCCGGCGTACGCGCTGGCCGAAGTCAGCACAGCCGCAGGCAGACGCACCCGCAACAGCTCGGGCGCGGCAGGTTCGAACGGCGCCGCCCCTGGCGCCCAGGCCCGCCGCCCCGCCTCCGACACCGACTCCGGCCGGATGATGGACCTGGTCGAACGCGCCCAGGACGGCGAGACGGAGGCCTTCGGCCGGCTGTACGACCACTACAGCGACACCGTCTACCGCTACATCTACTACCGGGTCGGGTCCAAGGCCACGGCCGAGGACCTGACCAGTGAGACGTTCCTGCGCGCCCTGCGCAGAATCGGCACCTTCACCTGGCAGGGCCGCGATTTCGGCGCGTGGCTGGTCACGATCGCCCGAAATCTGGTCGCCGACCACTTCAAGTCGAGCCGTTTCCGGCTGGAAGTGACCACCGGCGAAATGCTCGACGCCAACGAGGTCGAGCGCAGCCCCGAGGACTCCGTCCTGGAGTCGCTGTCCAACGAGGCGCTGCTCACCGCCGTGCGCAAGCTCAACCCGCAGCAGCAGGAATGCGTCACCCTGCGCTTCCTGCAAGGCCTGTCGGTGGCCGAGACCGCCCGTGTGATGGGCAAGAACGAAGGCGCGATCAAGACCCTCCAGTACCGCGCTGTGCGTACGCTGGCCAGACTCCTGCCCGACGACGCGAGGTGAGACCTCGGTGGCGCCGCACGATCATCACACCTGCGTAACCCAACTGGAGCGACACTCGTTGCTTCACATGCAGACAACTTTGTGCCGGGCCACGCCCGCCG
The DNA here is from genome assembly GCF_036815005.1 of Streptomyces sp. IBSBF 2435. Classification (NCBI taxonomy): domain Bacteria; kingdom Bacillati; phylum Actinomycetota; class Actinomycetes; order Kitasatosporales; family Streptomycetaceae; genus Streptomyces; species Streptomyces sp. IBSBF 2435. Next base: position 28,065 of record NZ_JAJSYW010000074.1, read on the forward strand.
CGCTTCACCCGATCGGGTGCATGGGGGCAGGCAGCGCAACCCACCCGCGGCACGGGGAGTCGAGTGTGGATGACGAGAGGAGGTGCCGCCCGTGATCGGACAGGCAACGGCACACCGCCGGGCGAACGCCTTCGCCCAAGCCCTTGAGGACGCGGCCGTCCAGGAGGACACCGCCGAGGCAGGGCGGCAGCAGGGCACGCCCGGCGCGCACGGCAGCCATGCCGCGGCCCGGCACGCCGACCCCGAGCAGGCCGCGCTGCTGGCGCTCGCCTCGACGCTCGCGGAACAGCCGCGGCCCGCGCTCGACCCCGAGCGCAAGACCGTGCAACGCGCACAACTGATCGCCGCGATGGAGCAGGCGCTCGCGGACGGCAGCTTCCCGGTCACCCCCCGGGTGCCGGAACAGCGCAAGGAAAGCCAGGGCAGCCATCGGCTGCGCCGGCTCACCCCGCGCAGCCGGCTCTCCCGCCGGCTCGCCGTCGGCGGCCTCACCGTGGGCGTCGCCGCCGGCGCCTTCGGCGGAGTCGCCGCGGCCAGCACCAACGCGCTGCCGGGCGACACCCTCTACGGCCTCAAGCGCGGCATGGAGGACCTCAAGCTCGACATGGCCAGCGGTGACGCCTCCCGGGGCAAGGTCTACCTCGACATGGCCTCCACCCGCCTCCAGGAGGCCCGCCGCCTCATGGAACGCGGCCGCGGCGGGCCGCTCGACGACGAATCCGTCTCCGAGGTGCGCAAGGCCCTGTCCGGCATGCAGCAGGAGGCCGCGGAGGGCCACCGGCTGCTCAGCCAGGCCTACCAGGACGACGGCTCGATCCAGCCGATCGAGACGCTGAACTCCTTCACGGCAGGCCACCGGCAGGGCTGGAGCGATCTGCGGGGCAAGCTGCCCAGCCAGCTCACCGACGTGTCGGAGCAGGTCTCCTCGGTCTTCGACGCCATAGACCAGGAGGTCGCGCCGCTGCAGGACCTGCTGCCGAAGCCGAAGAAGGGCGAGCACGGGCACGACGGCTCCGGTTCCGCGGGCTCCGGCCCGTCCGCCGGTACGTCGTCGGCGCCGTCCACCTCGTCCTCGGCCACGCCCGGGCAGGGCGGCACCGGTGGGCAGAGTGCCACGCCGTCGCCGTCGGGTACGCCGGGCGGCGGGCTGATCGGCGGTACGAATCCGCTCGGGCCGCTTCCCGCGCTGCCCACCCCGGGTTCGCCGAGCCCCTCGGCCCCGTCCGACCACTCCGTCACCCTGCCCCCGCTCCTCCCCGGCCTCCTCCCGGGCCTCGGCCTGGGGACGACCACCGATGATGAGGGCTGACGCCTGGTCCTGAGGGGGGTCCGCGCGTCCTGCCACCCGGGGACGTCCCCGGGCCCTTCCCCGGCATGGGGGCTGAGCGCGCAGTTCCTCGCGCCCCTGGTGGGTGCCCTCTTCCGCAGAGGGTCCCCGGTTGGGGCGCGGCGAACCGGCACGCTGCGTCAGAAGAAGACGGACCGGCGTTGGACCAGGAGTTCGTACAGCGTGTGCTGAATCGTTTCCCGGACCTGGTCCGTCAGGTTGAAGACCAGCATCGGGTCCTCCGCCGCCTCCGGCGGGTAGCCGTCCGTCGCGATGGGCTCGCCGAACTGGATCACCCACTTCGTGGGGAGCGGGACCAGGCCCGCGGGCCCCAGCCAGGGGAAGGTCGGGGTGAGCGGGAAGTAGGGCAGCCCCAGCAGCCGCGCCGCCGTGCGGGAGTTCCCGACCATGGGGTAGATCTCCTCCGCCCCCACCACGGAGCACGGCACGATCGGCACCTTCGTCTTGAGCGCAGTCGCCACGAAACCTCCCCGCCCGAAGCGCTGGAGCTTGTAGCGGTCGGAGAAGGGCTTCCCGAGGCCCTTGAAGCCCTCGGGCATCACCCCGACGACCTCGCCGCGCTCCAGCAGGACCTCCGCGTCCTCCGCGCAGGCCAGCGTGTGGCCGAGCTTGCGGGCCAGTTCGTTGACCAGCGGGAGCATGAAGACCAGGTCGGCGGCGAGCAGCCGCAGATGGCGCCCGGCGGGGTGGTGGTCGTGGACGGCGACCTGGGTCATCAGACCGTCCAGCGGCAGCGTGCCGGAGTGGTTGGAGACGACGAGCGCGCCGCCTTCCGCGGGGATGTTCTCGATACCGCGGACCTCGACGCGGAAGTACGCCCCGAACATCGGCCGCAGCAGCGACATCAGCACCTGGTCGGTCAGCTCGGCGTCGTAGCCGAATTCGTCGACCTCGTAGTCCCCGGTGACCCGGCGCCGCAGGAAGGCCAGCCCCGAGGCGACCTTGCGCTCCCAGTCGCCGCCCAGGACGCGGTCGGCGACGCCCGCGAGCGCCCCGCCGAGGTCCCCGGGCCGGGCGGCGGCCCCTTCCTGCCCGGAGGCCGCCCCGGGGCCGGGACGGCCCCCGTCGGCCTGCGCGGGGATCCCCGGCGGCGGCGGTACGGTCCCGTCCGCCGACACCGCGGCCAGCGGCGGCTGCGGGCCGTCCGCCGCCTTGCCCGCCGCCTTGCCCGCCGCGGGCGTACGGCCGCGCGGCGCCCGGGAGCGCCCGGAGCCGCGCCTGCCGCGCGAGTCCTCGTCGAACGGGATCACCTTGGCATCGGCCATGGTCCCTGCTCCTTCTCCTGAGGTGCCCGAGGCACCCGAAGCGCTGCCGGTCACCGCCGCGCCCCCGTCCGCGTACCGCCCGCCGCGGGCGGCACTGCCCCGGCCAGCCGGTCGACCGCCGCGGCCAGCCGGGCCGGGGGCAGCAGTCCGGGGCCGTGGCCGCGGGCGAAGTCGTGGAAGGTCTCGGCGGTGGTGTAGGTCGGTACGAATCCGAGCGTGTCACGCATCTGCGCGGTGTCCACCACCCGGCCGTGCGTGAGCAGCCGGATCTGCTCGGGCGCGAAGTCCGTGACGCCGGCGGTCCGCAGCACCTGGCCGATCCAGGTGACCGCGGGCAGCAGCACCGGCACGGTGGGCTTGCCGAGCCGCCTGGCGGTCTGCGACAGCAGCAGCACCCCGTCGCCCGCGATGTTGAAGGTGCCGCTGTTGAGGGTGCCGCGGCGGGGTTCGAGCGCGGCCAGCACCGTGACGGCCAGGACGTCGTCCTCGTGCACGAACTGCAGCCGCGGGTCGTAGCCGAAGACCGTCGGCAGTACGGGCAGCGCGAAGAACTCCGCGAGCGGGGTGTCCGCGTCGGGCCCGAGGATGTTCGCGAAGCGCAGCACCGCGACCGCGACGTCCGGGCGGCGGCGGGCGAAGCCTCGTACGTATCCCTCGACCTCGACTGCGTCCTTCGCGAAGCCGCCGCTGGGCAGCGACTTCACCGGGGTCGTCTCGCGGAAGACCGCGGGGTCGCGCGGCGCGGAGCCGTAGACGCTGGTGGTGGACTTGACGACCAGCCGCCGTACGGTCGGCGCCTTCTGGCAGGCACCGAGCAGCTGCATGGTGCCGATGACGTTGGTCTCCTTGGCCTGCGTCCGGCCGCCGGAGCCCAGCGGGGTGCCGCTGACGTCCAGGTGCACGACGGTGTCGACCGAGTGCTGTGCGAGCACCTTGGCGATCATCGGCTGCCGGATGTCGGCCCTGACGAATTCCGCGCCGCCCAGTTCGTGCTCCGGCGGCACCACGTCGACGGCGACGACCCGCTCGACCTCGGGGTCGTGCTGGATCCGCCGGACGAACCGGCCGCCGAGCTGCCGCGCGGCGCCTGTGACGAGCACCACCTTGCCCACGCCCACGGTTCAGCGCCTTCCTCGGGGAATACCCGCACCGTATCCTCTGCGCCTCCCCCGCGCGCCCCCCGACATGCAGCCGTTGCAGCCCGGACACCGGGGCGCGCGCCCCGGACATGCCACTGCCCTCCCGCACCGCCGGGAGGCGGTGCGGGAGGGCAGGAAGTGCGGCGGAAAAGTCGCCCGCTTACTTCTTGTTGCGGCGCTGGACACGCGTCCGCTTCAGCAGCTTGCGGTGCTTCTTCTTGGCCATACGCTTACGCCGCTTCTTGATGACAGAGCCCACGACTACCCTCGCTTCGGTTTCACTCGGTGCGGGGCGTCCGAGCCCACACGACCTACGTCGGCCAAGCCTACCCGTCCGGAGCGGACGGACATAAACGAGGCCCACGCGGACGGTCGTCTGCCCGTCAGGGCCTTCTCAGGCAGATTCCACCCCCACGTAGGACTCCCGCAGGTACTCGTGGACGGCCTGCTCCGGAACCCGGAACGAACGGCCCACGCGAATCGCCGGCAGATGGCCGCTGTGCACCAGTCGGTACACGGTCATCTTCGACACCCGCATCACCGCCGCCACTTCGGCGACGGTGAGGAAAACGACCTCGTTGAGAGGTCGGGTTTCTGTAGCAGTCATGTCACACCTGAACCTTCCGCACACGCCGGGCACCGGCTTCCCCTCCGGCGACTCAAAGCGGCGTGTGCGCTCCCCCCCAGATTAGGGGCGCATGTGGTGAGTGGGGAAGAGGAGTTGCCAATGGTTGACTACTGTGACAGCCAGGCCTGTTTGAGTACGTAGCGCGTCAATGGCCGGTAGTAATCGGACCGGACGGTGTCGTCGACGGGCACCGCGACCGATACGCTGCCCTCCGCCTCGGCCACGAATACGGCCGGGTCGTCGGAGTCCGCCAGGCCGATCGTCTCGATGCCCAACTGACCTGCGCCGCATACGAATCCGTGGTCGCCGACGACCAGCCCCGGCAGCTTTCCGCCCTGTTCTGCAGCCGCCGCGAGAGCCACCCTGACCGGCAGTGGCGAGTGGGTGTGCGCACCCGCCTCGACCGGCGGCTCCTCACCCTCCGTGACCACCGGCCGGACGACCGCGACCCCGCCGACGTACCACAAATGATGGCGGCGTACGCCGAACTGCGTGGGCACGTCCACATCACGCCCATACGCGGGGGTGAGGACGACACATCCCGCCGCCGAGAGAGCCGCGGCCAAAGATGCGTAGAAACCAAGGAGGCGGTGTGGATGTCCTGTGCCCAAGAGCACCGGAATGCGGTCACACGCGGCCCTCGCGAGCCGCTCAGCGAACGCGTCGAGCGCCGCCAGCGTGCAGTCCGGGTCGATCACGTCGAAGCCCGTCGTCCGCTCCGGGTCGGGGGACACCCCGCACCGGTCCGCCATCAGCCGCAGCAGGTCCGGGGCCGTCCACGCGCCCTCCGGGTCGAGCCCCAGCGTCAGCCGCGGATCGCGCGCCGCGAACAGCCGGTAGCTCGCCAGGCTCTTCTCCCGCGGCGTCGCGGTCAGCCCGGCCAGCCCGGCCGCCACCAGATGCGCGCGCAGCGCGCCGACACTCACCACGGCATGATCGTCCCGGCCAGACCCGCCCACGGTGGTCGGAAACCGCCGAATTCACCCTACAGGTATCCCGCGGACCGGGCACCGGCCGTACGCCGCCGCGTCACGGCAGCAGCCCGTGCAGCGGGAAGACCGCCCGCCGGGTCGCCAGGACCGCCTGGTCGAGCCGGTCGGCCGGGTCGTAGCCGGCCTCCTCGAAGCCCTTCCAGCACGGCTCGCAGCCGTCCGTCATCCGCAGCGGCGCAGGCTGCCCGGTACGGGCGTAGGCCTGGTGCCGCCACTCCTCCGGCACCGGCGTCTCCGGCGGCAGCGGCACACCCGCCGCGATGGCGACCAGATGCGTCCACGTCCGCGGCACCACGTCGGCGACCGCGTAGCCTCCGCCGCCGAGCGCCACCCAGCGCCCCGCCGCGTGCTCGTGCGCCAGCGCGTGGCACGCCTCGGCCACCACCCGCTGGGCGTCCAGCGACACCGCCAGGTGCGCCAGCGGGTCCTCCACGTGCGTATCGGCTCCGTGCTGGCTCACCAGCACCTGCGGCCGGAAGGCGGCCAGCAGCTCGGGCACCACGGCGTGGAAGGCCCGCAGCCAGCCCGCGTCACCCGTCCCGGCCGGCAGCGCCACATTCACCGCCCCGCCCTCGGCCGCAGGGCCCCCGGTCTCCTCCGGCCAGCCGGTGTGCGGGAAGAGCGTCCGCGGATGCTCGTGCAGCGAGATCGTCAGCACCCGCGGATCGTCCCAGAACGCCGTCTGCACCCCGTCGCCGTGGTGGACGTCCACATCGACGTACGCGACCCGCTCCGCGCCCAGCTCCAGCAGCCGCGCCACCGCGAGGGCCGCGTCGTTGTAGACGCAGAAGCCCGCCGCGGACCCGGGCATCGCATGGTGCAGCCCGCCGGCGAAATTCACCGCGTGCGCCACCTCGCCGCGCCATACCGCCTCCGCCGCCGCGACCGACTGCCCGGCGATCAGCGCCGAGACCTCGTGCATCCGCGGGAAGACCGGATTGTCGTCCGTCCCCAGCCCGTACGAGGCGTAGGTCAGGTACGCCGCCGGTACGACGGCCGGCTCCTGCTCCTGCGACGCCCGGCGTACCGCCGCCACATAGTCCGCGTCGTGCACCAGTGTCAGCGTCGAGTCCCCCGCGGGCGGCGCCGCCACCACTGTCAGTGCCGGGTCGAGCCCGAGCGCCCGCACCAGATCCCGGGTGAGCGAGAGCCGCACCGGGTCCATCGGATGCCCGGGGCCGAAGTCGTAGCCGGTGACCCGCTCATCCCACATCAACTGTGCTCGGCCGCTCATGGCCGACACCGTACCCGGCGGGCCCGGCGGAGAAGGACCTGGCGTAATGCAGCGTCGCCCCCACCAGCACCATGGGCACGATCATCGCCCCCCGGTAGCTCCACGCATCGCCCAGCGCCCCCACCAGCGGCGAGCCCACCAGGAATCCGACGTAGTTGAAGACGTTCAGCCGCGCGATGGCCGTGTCCGACGCCCCCGGGAACATCCGCCCGGCCGCCGCGAAGGTCTGCGGCACGATCACGCACAGCCCGAAGCCCAGCAGCGTGAAGCCGAGCATGCCCACCCACGCGCCTGGCGCCACCGCCACCACCGCGAAGCCCGCCATCGCCACGACCGCCCCCAGCCGCACCACAGCCGCCGCGCCGAACCGCCGCACCCCGAAGTCGCCCACCGAGCGGCCGATCAGCGTCGTCACCATGTAGACGGCGTAGGGGACCGTCGACAGCTGCTCCGAGCTGTGCAGGGTGTCCTGCAGATACTTCGCGCTCCAGTTGGAGACCGTCGAGTCGCCGATGTACGCGAACGCCATCACCAGGCAGAGCGGCATCAGCAGCCGCATCACCACCGGCTGCGTCTCCTTCGGCGCGCCCTCCAGCCGGGCGTCGGCCGCGTCCCGGTACCGGCGGCTCGCGGCCAGCGTCAGCGGGATCAGCACCAGCACCACGGGCCCGTACAGCGCCACCAGCGAGATGTGCCAGTGCGCCCCCGACCAGGCCAGCGAAGCCCCGATGATCCCGCCCAGGCTGTACGCGGCGTGGAAGCCCAGCATGATGCTGCGGCCGTACTCCCGCTGGAGGCTCACCCCGAGCATGTTCATCGACGCGTCGAGCCCGCCGACGCACACCCCGAACAGCGCCAGCGCCACCGCCGCGACCCACATCCGGTCCCCGGCGCCCAGGACGAGCAGCACCAGCGCGACCACCGGCTGCACCCAGCGCAGGACGACGCTGGGCCGCACCCGCTTGACCAGCTGCTCGGTCCCGACACTGCCGAGCCCCGCCAGGATGGGCACCGCGGCCAGGAACACCGGCAGCAGCCCGTCACTGATCCCGTAGCGGTCCTGGATCGCCGGAATCCGGGTCACCAGCAAGGCGAAGAGCGCCCCCTGCGCGAAGAAGCTGACCGCGAGGGCGGCTCGGCCGTGCCGCAGGGTCTGCGGGCGAGCGTCGTCCATAAGCGAGCACGGTAGACGCGAAAGCTACGGATGAGTAGGTGCACGGAGTCACGATCGTGAGTCACGGCGGGGACACACCGCGTTCCGGGCCGGGATCAGCCCCGCGATCAGCCCGGGACCGGCCCGCGGTCAGCCGCGGGGGTCGGGTGCGGGGCCGTCGCGGAGGCCGCTGCGGGCCGGACCGGATCCGTGACGGTCAGCGCAGGAGCAGGTCGGGCAGCTCGGTCATGCACCCGAACAGCGCGGTCGCGTCCTTGAGCTTCGCGGCCGGCGTCATCGCGGTGTAGCCGTACACATCCATCCCGGCCGCCAGCGCCGCCGCGACCCCCAGCCCGCTGTCCTCCACGACGGCACACCGCTCGGGCGCCACGCCCATGGTGCGGGCGGCATACAGGAAGAGGTCCGGCGCCGGCTTCCCCCGTCCCACGTCCTGCGCCGAGAAGATCCGCTGCTCCCCGAACTTCTCGTACAGCCCGGTCTTCCGCAGCGCGACCCTGATCCGCTCATGCCCCCCGGACGACGCCAGGCAGTACGCCACCCCGTCCGCCGCGAGCTTGTCCAGTACGAGCGCGACCCCGGCGACCGGCTCCAACTCCGCCTCGAACGCCGCGAAGACCCTTTCGTGATACCCGGCGTCAAAACCTTCGGGCAGGCTCTCCCCGTGCCGCTCCCGCACCACATCGTGCACACGGTGCATGGCGGCGCCCATGAAGTCCCTGACCGAGTCATCGAAGCTGGTCGGATATCCGGCCTCGGTCAGGCACTCCGCCAGGATGAGGTTGGACATCCGCTCACTGTCCACAAGGACGCCGTCGTTGTCGAAGATGACCAGGCCGTATGACATCGCACCACTGTAGACGGGATCCGCCGCACCGGGTTCGGACGCCTGCGCGCCGGTGCCGGGCGCCCTCGCGGAGGGACACCCGGCACCGGTACGGGCCGCGGTCAGTGGGTGTAGAGGTAGACCCATCCGTCCTGGCCGGCGGTGCACTGGAAGACCGGGCCCCACAACGCGTAGCCGGCCTGCCCTGCGGTCTGACAGTCGGCGTAACTGCGGTACGCGCCCGCCAGGTGCGGGAACTCCTGGCTCGCGCCGGCGGCCGAGGCGGCGCCGAGGGGAACCACGACCGCGGCGACAACAGCGGCGAACAGTCCGATACGTCTTTTCACGTGCCAACTCCTTTGCGCAGAGACATGCTGACTTAGCGCCAGATGTCGCGGGAGGTGGTGCGATGCCGCTCGCATGCTAGCCGCCGCGCCACTCACAGGTCCAGACCATTGCGGACGGTCAGCTGGGCCAGCAGTGGCCGGCCAACGCAAAAAAGTCCCGCCCCCGAGGTGACCCCGGGGGCGGGACTTTCTAATAATTGTTCGGCGGTGTCCTACTCTCCCACAGGGTCCCCCCTGCAGTACCATCGGCGCTGAAAGGCTTAGCTTCCGGGTTCGGAATGTAACCGGGCGT
>NZ_JAJSYW010000075.1:0-20179 GCF_036815005.1 Streptomyces sp. IBSBF 2435
GCCAGGAGGGGGGCGGGGCGAAGCGGGTGGCGGTCATGCCGAGCGGGGTGGTGATGCCGTCGGCGACGAGCCGGTCCAGCGGGCGGCCGGTGACCCGCTCCAGCACGGTCTGGGTGAGCAGCAGGTTCAGGTCGGAGTAGCAGCGCTCGGCGCCCGGCGGGGTGCGGGGCTGCTCGGCGGCGAGCCGGGCGGCCCGCTCGGCGGGGCCGGGAAGGTCGTAGAGCGGCAGTTCGGGCCGCAGCCCCGAGGTGTGGGTGAGCAGGTGCCGCAGGGTGAGGCCGGGCACGAGGCCGGGGACGTACGCGGTCAGCGGGCGGTCCGGGTCGAGCGTGCCGGCCTCGATCTGCTGGACCGCGGCGACCGCGGTGAAGAGCTTGGTGAGCGAGGCCAGGTCGAAGACGGTGCCGGGCCGCATCGGCACCCGCTGCTGCGGCGGCAGCTCCACCCCGCGCCCGGTGTGCTCGTCGTACGCGCGGTAGCGCACCGCCCAGCCGACCGCGTCGTGCAGCGCCACCACGTGCCCGCGTCCGGCGAGCACGACGGCGCCCGCGCACCAGGGGTGCGCGGACTCGTCCGCGGCATCGTGCGGCCCGGCCGCGGGCTCCAGCGCGGCGGCCAGTCCCGGGACGATCAGGCCGATCTCCTCGGCGTCGAGGCCCGCCTCAGGGCAGGTACCTCTCGACAGCGGCGGCACCATGCTCCTCCAGGTCCTGGCGGGCCTTCTCGATCAACTCCGGTGTGCAGTCCCGGCCGGAGGCCATGACCAGGTCCTCCGCGTCGACGGTGCCCTCGGCTCCCGTGTGCAGCGAGCTGTCGGCTGTCTTGAACGCCCAGGTGCGCTCGTCCGGATCGGACATCGCTTCCTCCTGATGGCCTGATCGCCTCATGGCCCGATCGCCCGACGGGCCGCGGACCCGCCGCAGGCCTGTCGGCCTGATCTCCTACGCTCCCTCCACGGTACGTCGGCGCGGCACGCACAGCCCGACGAAGGCCGCACAGGCGATGAGTGTGCAGGTCAGCTGGGTGACGGCCATCGGCACGGCGGTGCCGTCGCCGGCCACCCCTGCGAGCGGCGAGATCAGCGCGCCGATCAGGAAGGACGAGGTGCCGATCAGCGCGGAGGCGGCGCCGGCATTGCGCTTGGTACGCAGCAGCGCCTGGGTGTTGGTGGTGGGCAGCACCAGGCCCATGGACGCCATCAGGACGAACAGCGCGGCGGCGATCCCGGTGAGCGAGGCGTGGCCGAAGACGCCGGTGGTGAGCAGGACGAGCATGACGGACGCGGCGGTGATCAGCACCAGGCCGACGCCGAGCACCCGGTCCATGGAGACCCGGCCGACCAGCACCTTGCCGTTGAGCTGGCCGATGCCGACGATGCCGATCGAGTTCAGGCCGAACAGCAGGCTGAAGGTCTGCGGCGAGGCGCCGTAGATGTCCTGTACGACGAAGGACGATGCGGACACGTAGGTGAACAGGGCCGCGAAGCCGAAGCTGCCGGCGATGACGTAGCCGGTGAAGACCCGGTCGGCGAGCAGGCTGCGGAAGGAGCTGAACGTGCCGGACAGCTCGCCGGAGTGGCGTTCGGCGGGCGGCAGGGTCTCGCCGAGCGAGCGCCACACGACCGCGGTGAGCAGGACGCCGATGGCCGTGCAGACGGCGAAGACGCCGCGCCAGTCGGTGAGCCGCAGGATCTGGCCGCCGATGACGGGGGCGACGATCGGGGCCACCCCGGAGATGAGCATCAGGGTGGAGAAGAAGCGGGCCATCTCCACGCCGTCGTAGAGGTCGCGGACGACCGCCCGGGAGATCACGATACCGGCGGCGCCCGCCAGTCCCTGGAGCAGCCGGAAGCCGACCAGCAGCGGGGCGGTGGGCGCGAAGGCGCAGACGGCGGTGGCCAGGACGTAGACGACCATGCCGACCAGCAGCGGGCGGCGGCGCCCGAAGCGGTCGCTGAGCGGGCCGACCACGAGCTGGCCGAGCGCCATGCCGGCCAGGCAGGCGGTCAGCGTGAACTGGACGGTGGACGAGGAGCTGTGCAGGGCGTCGGTGACCTGGGGGAGCGCAGGCAGGTACATGTCCATGGACAGCGGCGGCAGCGCGGTGAGGCCGCCGAGTACCAGGGTGACGAGCAGGCCGACACGGGCCTGGCGGCCGGCGTCGGGAGTGAGGGTGGCGGGAAGGGTCGGGGCGTTGGCCTGAGCGTGGGTTCTCGGCCCGGCGTCCTGCACGGTGGCACTCTCCATCGGATGTCGTTGAATCGTTGCTTATTCTTTCAGTGATCGGGGACGGCCGAGACCACGCTGTGGGGCAATTGATGAGTGACGTGAAGCGCACAATCCGCTGGGGCATCCTGGCCACCGGCGGTATCGCCGCGACGTTCACCGAGGCGCTGGCCACCGTGCCGGACGCCGAGGTGGTGGCGGTCGGCTCCCGCAGCGCGGAGGGCGCGAAGGCCTTCGCCGACCGGTACGACATCCCCCGGGCGTACGGCAGTTGGGCCGAGCTGGCCGCGGACGACGGCGTGGACGTCGTCTATGTGGCGACCCCGCACTCCGCGCACCGGGCGGCGGCCGGGCTGTGCCTGGAGGCGGGCAAGGCGGTGCTGTGCGAGAAGGCGTTCACGCTGAATTCGCGCGAGGCACGGGAGCTGGTGGAACTGGCGCAGGACCGCGGGCTGTTCCTGATGGAGGCCATGTGGACGTACTGCAACCCGCTGATACGGCACCTGACGGCGCTCGTCGCCGACGGGGCGATCGGTGAGATCCGCAACGTGTCGGCCGACTTCGGCTTCGGCGGCGACTTCCCGCCCGAGCACCGGCTGCGCGACCCCGCGCAGGGCGGCGGCGCGCTGCTGGACCTCGGCGTCTACCCGGTGTCCTTCGCGCAGATGCTGCTCGGGGAGCCGGACACCGTCCAGGGCTGGGCGCATCTGACGCCCGAGCGCGTCGACGACAACACCGGGATGCTGCTGGGCTGGAACGACGGCGCTCTGGCCACCTTGACCTGCACCTTCGCCGCGGACACCGGCGCGCCGGCGACGATCACCGGCACCGCCGGGCGGATCGAGATCCCCGAGGGCTTCTTCAACCCCGACCGCTTCACCGTGCACCGCCAGGGCGAGTCCCCGCACACCGTGCACTTCGCCGACGTCACCGACGACGGCCTGACCCGCGGCACGATGCGCTACGAGGCCGCGGAGGTGACGCGCTGCCTCCAGGAGGGGCTGGCCGAATCCCCGCTGGTGCCGCTGGCCGGCACGCTGTCGGTGATGCGCACGCTGGACGCCGTACGGGACCGGATCGGCGTGAGCTACCCCGGCGTGGACTGAGCCGAGCCCACAGGGCCGTCCGGCCCCGCCAGAGCCCGCAGGGCCTCCCGGCCCCGCCATCACCGCGGCACAGCGGTGGCGGCGGGGCCGCGGCCTTTCCCGGCCGGAAGCCCCCAGAAGGACCGCGCGACCGTTTCAGCCGGCCCGCGATGGCCGTCATGGCCGTCCACGAGATCGGCCCCGGGCACTGCTCGCACGCCCTGATGATGGGCCAGGTCGACAACCCCGTCCGCAAGACCCTCTGGTCGGAGCTGTTCTTCGAGGGCTGGGCCCACTACGCAGAAGAGATGATGTGGGAGGCCGGCTACCAGGACGACACCGCGCACTACCAGTTCGGCATGGCGCAGGAGGCCATGATCAGGACCGTCCGCGTGGAGGCGGTGCTCGGCATGGTCGCGCCCTTCGAGTCCAGCGTCCTGGTGCTCACCCGCGAGGGGTACACCCGCACGACCCCGGGCGACTACGGCTTCATGGTCGGCAACGCCGACACGACCCTCACCGTCGAGGAGCTGTTCGACCGCTGACCCGGCCACCAGGGCCGACCGGCCGCACGGCGGCTGCGGTCCCGGCTCGGACCTGCCTCGCGGCCCGTACCGTCGCGGCGGCTCAGACGTCGTCCTCCGCCGGTGCGGGGGCCTTCGGTGCCCAGGGCGTGAAGCGGACCGGGAGGGCGGTCAGCGAGCGCTGGAAGGGGCCGGGGCGCCAGCGGAGATCGGCGGCCGGGCGGGTGAGCCGCATGTCGCAGAGCCGGCTGGTCAGCTGCTCCACCGCCGAGATGGCGATCAGCAGGGCGGGCTGCCGGGCAGGACAGCTGTGCGGGCCCGCGCTCCACGCGAGGTGGGCGCTCTCGCTCGCCCCCCACGCGTCGGTCTCGCCGCCCGGCGCGGACTGGCTGTTGGCCGCGGCGTAGGAGACCAGCACCAACTGGCCCGCGCGCAGGCCCACCCCGTGGAAGGTCGTGTCGTACCGCACGTAGTAGCCGGACGACGTGGACTGCGGCGGGTTGCGCCACAGCACCTCGTTGATGGCCTCGTGAGCGGTCATCGCGCCGGCGTAGACGGAACCGTCGTAGCGCGGGTCGGCGAGCATGTGGAGCAGGGTGTTCGCGATGAGGTTGGCGGTGAATTCGTAGCCGCCGCTGAAGGTGACGGCGATCTGCATGATCGCCTCGGCGTCGTCGAGGCCGACCGGGTGCTGGATGAAGTACGACGTCAGGTCGCGCTGCGGGCGGGCGCGGCGGTCGGCGACGAGGCCGCCGATGACCTTGACCAGTTCGGCGGACGCGTCCTGCGCGTCGGCCCCCGAGTCGAACATCGAGCTGAGCCGGCCCGCCAGCAGCTCGCCCTCGGCGTCGGGCACGCCGAACCAGGTGTTGAAGACCCGCAGCGGCAGCCGCCTGGCGTAGTCGGCGACCAGGTCGGCGCTGCCCGCGGCGGCGAAGCGGCCGATGAGCTGCGCCGCGGCGTCGGAGACCTGGGTCTGGAGCAGGTGCGGTCCGAGCAGTCCGAGGCTGTCGCCGATGACCTTGCGGTGCCGGGAGTGGGTGTCGCCGTCGGCGAAGGTGACGGCGGGCCGGTAGGCGAGCACCGAACGTACCGGGGAGTCCTCGGGAATGGTGTCGGGCCAGGGCCGCGGGTCCTTGGAGAAGGTGTGGGTGTCGCGCAGCACGTCCAGGGCGGCCTGGTAGTCGGTGACCAGCACCGCGTCCGCGCCCGGGGCGATCTCCACCCGGGCCAGCGGCCCCTGGCGGCGCAGCCGCTCGTAGTGGCGCCCGGGGTCGGCGGCGAAGTCCTCGCCGTACAGCGCGGGCAGCGTACCTGCGGTCATGGCGCGTCCTGGGGCAGTCGGGTCAGTACGTACTCGGCGAGCGCGATGAGGGTGCCGATGCTGTCGCGGCGGTTGCGGGCGTCGCACTGCACCAGCGGGGTCTCGGGGGCCAGGTCGAGGTGCTTGCGCAGCACGTCGTCGCTGTGCGCGGGAGCGCCGGGGAAGCGGTTGACGGCGACGGCGTAGGGCAGGCCCTGCTCCTCGACCATGTCCATCACCGGGAAGGAGTCGGCCAGCCGCCGGGTGTCGGCCATCACCAGGGCGCCGAGCGCGCCGCGGGCGATGTCCTGCCACAGCGGGAAGAAGCGCTCCTGGCCAGGGGTGCCGAACAGGTAGAGCACCAGGTCGCCGGGGACGGTGAGCCGCCCGAAGTCGACAGCGACGGTGGTCGTGGACTTCTCCGGCAGGCCGCGCAGATCGTCGAGCCCCGCGCTGGAGCGGGTCATCACCTCCTCGGTGTGCAGGGTGGGGATCTCGGAGAGGGTGCGGATGAGGGTGGTCTTGCCCACGCCGAAGGGGCCGGTGACGACCAGCTTCATCAGGGTCTGCCCGGTCGCGGGCAGATAGCGGACCGGGCCGGGACGCAGCTCGGACCGCGGTTCGGCGACCGGCGCGGTCGCCGGTTCAGGGGAGGGCACGGAGTCCAACGAGCAGCCTCTCGATGAGCGTTCGGTCGATCTCCTCGGCCTTGGGGACCGGGGACCGGGCGAGCAGGTGGCCGCCGCCGACCAGATCGGCGGCCAGGAAGACGGTGGCACTGACCGGCAGGCCCAGATGGGCCGCACACTCCACCACGGTCAGTGCGCCCGGGCGCAGCAGCGCCCACAGCCTGCGGTGCTCGGGGCCGAACTCCAGCTCCGGCGGCGGCTGGTCGGTGGAGACCAGTACCGTGAGCCGGTCGAAGTCGGCCATGCCCTTGGGACGCTCCCGGCCGCCGGTGGCCAGATACGCCGGGACCAGGCGGCGCCCCCGGCTGCCGCCCGCCCCGGGTTCCGGCGTCGCGGCCGCTCCTGAACTGCCGGGCCTGCCGGATGTCATGGGCGGGTGGCTGCGTCCGGTTCGCGGGCGGGTGCGCTCATCGCCCGGGCGAGCGCGGCGACCTGCACCTGCATCTGGTAGGCGATGTTGCCCAGTTGGGTGTCGGGCGCGGCGAAGACCGCCAGCGAGGTGTTCTGCCCGGCCGGCACGACGATGGCGAAGCCCTGCTCGGACTCCACCACGGTCTGCGCCAGCCGCGGTGTCTCGTCATTGGTGAAGGCGGTGGTGAAGGCGCGGGCCGAGGCGTGCAGAGTGGCGGTCATCGCGGCCACCCGCTCCGCGGCGGCCCGGTCGAGGCCGGGTGAGGAGCCCTCCAGCAGGCCGTCGCCGGTGGCGATCAACGCGTGCTGGACGCCGGGCAGTTCGAGCAGCGGCTCCAGCACCCAGGCCAGGTCCTCTGCCATGGGTCGGCGGGTGGTCATGAACGGTGTTCTCCTTGCTTGTCGCCTGCGGCGGTTCCCCCGGCCGCTGTCGTACCGCTCCCGACCGCGGACCTGCCGCTGCGGGTGCCGTCCTGGAGCGCGCCCCACAGCGCGCCCGCCTGCTCTGGTGTGCGCGCCGCGGGCGCGTCGGCGGCCGGCGGGACCGGCGCGACCGGGCGGGCGGCGGTTCTCGGGCTGCGGCGGCGGCGCGAGGGCAGCGGGGTGGCCTCGACGACCGGGCCGTCGTCGGCCGCCGGCTCCTCCTCGGGCCTGGCCGGCGCCGCGGTGTCGGCCGGGGCGGGTACCAGCACGGACAGCGTGTGCTCCTCGTCGAGTACGGTCAGCAGCTCGGCCGGCACCCGCAGCATCGCCCGGACCCCGCCGTAGGGCGAGGCCTCCACGTGGCAGGAGAAGCCGTACTGCCGCACCAGCCGGCCCACCACGGCGAAGCCGGCCTGCGGCGGGTTGCCCAGCTCGGTCAGCAGCAGCGCCTCGGGGCCCGCCAGCAGCCGCCGGGCGCGGGCCAGCGTCTCCTCGTCCATGCCGATGCCGCCGTCGTCCACCACGATGAGCGCGCCGCGCCCGCCGCTCTGCTGGATCGTCACCGGCACGGCGGTGTCGGGGTGCGAGTACGACGTCGCGTTGGCCAGCAGCTCCGCGACCGCGATGGCCAGCGGCTCGGCGGCCCTGGCGACCACCGCGAGGCGCTGCTCGCGCAGATGGTTGGCCATCTTGATACGCGCGTAGCCCGCGACCCTGGACTGCGCGCCGATCACGATCTCGGCCAGCGGCGAGTCGCTGCGGGCCAGTCCCGGCCAGGCCTCGCAGAGCACCGCGGTCGCCTGGATGCGGCGCAGGGCCAGCTCGTTGCGGAAGTCCAGTTCGAGCAGCCGCGGGTCGTCCAGCTCGTGCTGGAGGTCCTGGAGCACGCTCTGCGTCTGGTAGAGCAGCGACTGCACCTTGGCGGTGGCGCCGCGCATCGCCGCCCTGGCCGCCGCGTCGACCCGGTCGCGCTCGCCGGCCGCAGCCGTACTGGTGGCGGCCAGCACGTCGCGCATCGCCTTGGCGAGGGTGGCGTTGGCCTTCTGCGGGTGCAACAGGCCGGGCACGGGGGCGTGTTCGTGAGTCAGCGCGAGGACGGCGGCCGGGATGCGGTCGGCGGCGAGGAAGCGCAACTCCTCGATGGCGATCCCCAGTTGCTCCTCGGCGTTCTTGGCCCGCACCTCCGCGGTC
This sequence comes from Streptomyces sp. IBSBF 2435, assembly GCF_036815005.1. Lineage (NCBI taxonomy): Bacteria > Bacillati > Actinomycetota > Actinomycetes > Kitasatosporales > Streptomycetaceae > Streptomyces > Streptomyces sp. IBSBF 2435. The sequence goes on from NZ_JAJSYW010000075.1 coordinate 7,852, forward strand.
TGGACCGTGGTGCGCGCCATCCGCACCAGCTGGGCGTCCCGCACATGTCTGAGGCCCGACGAGATGCCGCCGACGACGGCGACCAGGAGAACACCGATGAAAGCAATGAGCACGACGCGACCCCACCCCAGAACAGTCTTGAAGCGTGATTATGCCGTGGCGAAATCTCGCCACAAGGTTTGGCGTCAAATTTCTTGCAAATTCGCGTACTTGCGAACCTTCGCCGGTCACGCTGACGTACTCAATGGTCACTGACCGGCGCCGGCGGTGGCGTGCAGGGGGTCGTCCAGCAGCGGGGCGAAGGCGAGTTCGGCAGCGCCGACCAGCGGCGCGCGGTGGGCGAGCGCGGACCTGCGCAGGATGTAGGGGGCGCGGGCGCGGGCCAGCCCGGTGCCGGCTGCGTACCGCTCGATCCGTTCGCAGGCGGCGTCGTAGATGTCCTGGAGGCCGCCGCCGAAGATGACCAGCTGCGGGCTCAGGACGACGGCGAGATTGCCCAGGCCGATCGCGAGCCAGCGGGCCGCCTCGTCCAGTGCTGCCGCGGCGCGGTCGTCGCCGGCCGCGGCCGCCGCCACGACGCAGGACAGCGAGTGGTCGGGCGGCACCTCCAGCCCGGCCGCCTCGGTGATGACGTCGGTGCCGATCTCGGTCTCCCAGCAGCCGCGGGCACCGCAACGGCACAGGCGGCCACCGGGGTTGACGACCATGTGGCCGATCTCGCCCGCGTAGCCGCGCTGTCCGGGCAGCGGCCGGCCGCCGCAGAACAGGCCGCCGCCGACCCCGACGTTCGCCGAGAGGTAGACGAAGTCGTCGTAGCCGCGGGCCGCGCCGCGGCTGTATTCGCCGAGCGCGCCGAGGTCCGCGTCGTTGCCGACGGTGATCGGCAGCCGGGACCACGCGGGCGCCAGGCGGGCGGCCAGGGCCGCGGCGAGCGGCCGGTCGGTCCATTGGAGGTTCGGCGCGAACCGCACCATGCCGTCCGTGCGCCGCACGAGCCCGGGCACCGCGATGCCGATACCGGCGCAGTGCCCGCCGCCGGCGGCCGGCTCCTCCAGCGACTCGACCAGGCCCGCCAGCCGGGACACGGTCTCCTCGAAGGTGACAGGACTGCCGCCGTCCCCGGGCAGCGTGCGGTCCTGGAGGACCTCGCCGCCCAGGCCCACCCGCTCGGCCCTGATCCGCTCCACCCCCACTTCGAGGGCGACGGCCTGGGCGCGCTCGGGGACCGGCAGGACCACAGGCGAGGGGCGGCCCGCCGAGCGGTGGGTGCGCGGGACCTCCTCGCGCACCAGCCCCGCCCTGGCCAGTACGGCGACCAGCGCCGCCGTGGTGCTGCGGTTGACCCCGGTGGCCCGGGTCAGCTGCGAGCGCGAGACGGCGCCCGTGGAGTGGACTCGGCGCAGCACCAGGCTGAGGTTGTGGTGCCGCACATCGGCGTGCGGGTGGGGCGGGGGGACGGTCATGGCGGCCTCCTCGCGGTCGGGGCGGGCCCGCTCGGCGCCGGGGCGCGGCATGGCCGCGGCGGTCCCGGTCCGGGCTTTCGCGTACGGTCCCGGTCCTGCGTCGGCCGCAGGCACGCTCCCGGTCCCGGCGGCAGGTTCAGGCGCGGGCGGCGCCCGGCGCCGCGGGGGCGGTGAATTCGGCCCAGGCGAGCGTGCCCGCGGGGCCGACGTGGCGGCCGTGGGCCTGCGCGAGCGCCTGGACCAGCGCGAGGCCGCGCCCGCCGTCGCCGGGGTCGCGCTGGAGCGGCGAGCCGCACGGGCCGCCGTCGGTGACCTCGACGCGTACGGTGCCGCAGGACAGCCGGGACAGGTGCAGGCACACCGCGGGCAGGGCGTGGCTGAGCGCGTTGGTGACCAGCTCCGAGATGACCAGGACGACGTCGGAGGCGGTCTCCGCCGGCACCCGCCAGCCGTCGAGGACGGTCTGTGCGGCCCTGCGGGCGTCACTGCTGGCCGCCGGCTGGTGCGGCAGCGGCAGGCAGCCGATCCCGGTGTCCGTACCCGCCTCGCCGTCGGCCCCGCAGCCGTGCGGGTGCGGGTCGCCGCCGCCCCGGGAGCCGGCGGGCCACGGCAGGCGGGACCTGCCCCGGCCCGCCCACTTCGGCGACGGTGCCGAGGAGAAGGCGGTGAGGACTGGATCAGGAGTAAGGATGCGCATGTCGGTACCTGGGCGTGTCGATGGGTCCCGGTCCGCCGCCCGGTGGGGCGGTGGGCGCGGCACTGGATGCGGGACGCTCCTGCGTCGGGGCCGGTCTCGTCACCCCGTACGGGCGCGGTGCGGCACACGGCCACGGGCGCGGATCACAACTACCACCTGCGGCCTATTTGTTGTCGATCACCACAATACGACTAAACGCGCAAAACGCACCCCCCTGGCTGCCACAAGATTCCGCGGGCGCGGCTGTCAGGGCATCGGCGCAGGTCGGAGCGGTGCGGGCGGCTCGGAAGCGGGCGGCCCCCAGGTGCCGGACGGTTGACAACCTTTCGGCACCCGGGGCTCGCCGGTCGCACTCAGTGACCGCCGGCCGCGGCCAGTACCGCCGTGATCCGGCCCCGGGGTGTGCCGCAGCCGTCAGCCGGCGTCGTCCGGGCACAGGTGCAGGGCCAGGACGTTGTCGCCGGTCACGGACACATGGACCCGGCCGAGCGTGCGCTCCGGCCGCCGACGGTGACCGGCTCGGCGTGCCCGTCGCCGTTGTCGCGGAAGCGCAGCCCGCACTCGGTGTCGGTCGCGCCCAGCGTGTCGCAGGCCGTCGCGGCGCCGTCCGCGGCCGGTACGGTCACCACGACCGCGCCGCCGGGCAGCGCGGTGCCGCCCGCCGTACGGAAGTCCACCGTCACCGGGTGGTAGCCCGAGGGGGTGTCCGGCGCGACCGAGATGGCGACGGGCACGGTGGCGCGGGCGGCGCGGCGCAGGTCGAGGGTGCCGGACGACGGCGTCACGGTGAACCCCGGCACGTCGGAGACGGCGCTCCAGCGCACCGCCCCCGCGTGCCCGGCGAGCTCCGACACGCCCACCGTCGCCGGCAGGCTCGTACCGCCCGGGGTGACCTGGGTACCGGTCGGCGTGAGGTAGCCGACCGCGGGCACCCCACCGGTGCGGTACGACGGCGGGGCCGCCGTGGCGCCGGTGGCCCAGTGGGTGTCGGCCCTGGTGGACAGGTCGACGTCCAGGTCGCCGCCGCGGGTGGCGAAGGAGGCGGGCAGGGCGGTGGACTCGAAGTGCCTTCCGTCCAGCCGCATTCCGGTGACGTAGGGCGCGTTGTCGGCGGCCTTCGGCGCGTCGATGGTGATCCGGCGGCCGTTGCCGAGGCTGATCACCGCCCGCTTGACCAGCGGGCTGTTGAGCGCGAGCGCCGGTGTGCCGGGGGTGGCCGGCATCATGCCGAGCGCCGCCCACACGTACTCCGACGACAGCGCGCCGTTGTCGTCGTTGCCCGGCAGCCCGTCCGGCGCCGTCGTGAACAGCTCGGTCTCGAACCGCCGGGCGCCCGCGGCAAAGCGCCACATGTGTCACTCGTCAGGTCAATTCCCCCGCCCGCACCGCGCGGACGGTCGCCATCGAGGTCAAGGCCCGCTCCCCGGCTTCGCTCCGCTCCGCGCCCGAGTGATGTCAAGCTGTCACCGTGAAGGGCAATATTCCCCAGGAGACGACGACCTTCGTCGGTCGTACGTCCGAACTGGCCTTATTGGAATCGGTGTTGGCGCAGGACCGGCTGATCACGCTGACGGGTGCAGGCGGGGTGGGCAAGACCCGCCTGGCACTGCGCGCCGCCGCGGGAGACGGATTCCGCTTCCCTGACGGGGTCTGGTGGGCCGACCTCAGCACTCTGGACAGCTCGGGCCTGCTGCTCGCGACGGTCAGCGACGCGGTCGGCCTCGCCGACCACTCGCCGATGATGCCGGTCGAGGCGCTGTGCGAGTGGCTGGCGGACCGGCGGCTGCTGCTCGTCCTGGACTCGTGCGAGCACCTGGTCGACGCCTGCGCCACGCTGGTGGCGGACGTGCTGACCGCCGCCCCGGGCGTGACCGTGCTGGCGACCAGCCGCCGCCCGCTGGCGTCCAGGATGGAGCGGCTCGTGGAGGTGCTGCCTCTGCCGGCCGCGGGTCCCGACGCCATCACGCTGTTCAGCGAGCGGGTGTCGGGCCGGCTCGGCCGGCAGCCGCTGGCCGAGCCGGGGGCGGCCGAGGCCGCCGGGTCCATCTGCCGCCGCCTGGAGGGGATTCCGCTGGCCATAGAGCTGGCCGCCGCCCAGGTCGGGCCTTCCCCGGTCACCGAGGTCGCCGAGCAGCTCGGCTCGCGGTTCGACCTGCTGTCCCGCTCGGACTTCGTCTGGCCGCGGCGGCATCAGGCGCTGCGGACGGCGGTCGGCTGGAGCCACGAGCTGTGCGCACCGCTGGAGCGGCTGCTGTGGGCGCGGCTCAGTGTCTTCCGCGGCGCCTTCGACCTGGCCGCCGCCCAGGCCGTGACCGCCGGCGGCCCGCTCGGCGCCGACGATGTGGCGGCGGCCCTGGAGCGGCTGGTCGCCCAGTCCGTCGTCCGCAGGACGGCCACCGCGTCCGGTGACCGCTACCGGATGCTCGACACCATCCGCGAGTACGGGCACACGTGGTTACGGGAGTTGGGCGAGGACACCGCCGTCGCGCACCGGCACGCCGAGCACTTCACCGGGGTCGCCCGCTGGGCGGACGCCGCCTGGGTCGGCAGCGACCAGCTCGTCGGCTACCGCAAGGTCGAGGACGCGCACCCCGACCTGCGGGCCGCACTGGACCATCTGCTCGCCCACGACCCCGCCGGCGCCGCCGAACTCGCGGGCCTGCTCGTCTACTTCTGGACCTGCTGCGGCCACCTCAAAGAGGCCCGCGGCTGCCTCGAACGCGTCCTGGACGTCCATACGGCCGCGGGCCCGGCCCGTACCCGCGCGCTCATCGGGCTGGGTGCGACGGTGACCCTGCAGGGCGACTACGCCGCCGCCACCGCCATCAGCGCCGAGGTGCGGGCGGCGGTCGAGGCCGACGGCGGCGACGCGGAGGAGCGGATCGGCGCGGCCTGCCTGACCGGACTGCTCGGCATGCTGACAGGGCAGTCGCAGCAGGCACTCGACTCGGTGCGCGAGGCACTGGGGGCCGCCCCCGGCCGGCCCTTCGACTCCCCCGACCGGCTGCGCTGCAACCTGGTCGAGGTGCTCTCGCTGACCGGGCTCGGCGCCTTCGCCGAAGGGCGGTCACGCGCGCTGGAGTTACGCGAGCAGTGCGTACGGGTCGGCGAGCTGTGGACCCGCTCCTACCTGGACTACCAGCTCTCCATCGTCGCCCTCTTCTCCGGGGAGCCCACCGAGGCCGTCGCGTACGCGCGCACCATGCTGGAGAGCAAGCGGCTGCTGGGCGACGCCTTCGGTATCGCCCTCGGCCTCGACCTGCTGGCCGCCGCCATGGCCGCGGCGGGCCGGCCGGAGCAGGCCGCGGCGGTCTACGGCACGGGCGAGGCGTACTGGCGCAGCGTCGGCCACCCCCAGCGCGGCGCCCCGGAGCTCCAGCCGGTACGCGAACGCTGCGAGCGGACGGTCCGCGCCGCGCTCGGCGACGCCGGTTACACCGCCGCCTACGCCCGCGGCGCCACCGCCGACGGCCCGAGCACGCTGGCCGCTCTCGTCGCGGACGAGGCCGGCACCGAGTGACGTACGGCCACCGGCCCGCGGCGTAACGGCCCGGCCCTCAGGGCTGGTTCACGGGTACGCCCTGAGGGCCGTCACGCGCGGACGGTCGGCAGGATCTTCGCCGCCAGGTCGCGCAGCAGCGCCTGCTCCCCGGCGCTCAGCGGCGCGGCCAGTGCGGCGAGTTGGCGGGCGATCTCGGCGGCGCCCACCTCGGTGAGCCGACGGCCCTCGGGGGTGAGCGCGACCAGGACGCCGCGGCCGTCGTGCGGCGACGGGAGCCGCTGGACCAGGCCGCGCTTCTCGGCGCGGGCGACCAGGCCGGTCATGGAGGACTTGTCCAGGCCGAGGTGGCGGGCGAGTTCGAGCATGCCGGGCCGCCGGTCGCGCAGGATGCCGAACAGCCGGAGCTGCACGACGGAGACGTCGTACGCGGACGCCACGCCCGCCAGTACGCCCTGGACCAGGAACGACAGCTGGACGAGCGCGTCCATGATGTCCAGCGGCCCTTCGGCCTCCGGGCCGTCGGGGGAAACCGCCGTCGCCGGGTCCGGGACGCGGCCCGGTTCCTGGTCCGCTTCCGGGGTGTGGCCGGTGCTCATCGGCGCTGCCTCCGTCAGGCTAGTACGTGGCGCAAACTACCACGAAAGTAGTACGTGCCACAAACCTTACCCTGTCGGACCGGCGCCGGGATTCCGTCCCACGCCCACATCCCCGCCCCTTGCGCCTGACCCCACCCGCGCAGAGGCGAAGGCGTACGCGGATCGGGTCAGGCGGTCAGGCGGCGTCAGCTGGAGGTGTAGGTGAAGTGGGGGGTGTCGTACTGGGGGCCGTTCTTCTCGTAGGTGAACCAGTACGTGATGACCGAGCCCGACGAGAGGCCGCTGATGTTCTGCGTCCAGGTGCCGCCGCTGTTGGCCATCCGGAAGTTCTGCTGGCCGGCGCCGTTGACCAGGTAGTGCACGTCCACGTAGGCCGCGGGCGTCGTCGGCTTGAAGGTGAGCCGCACCTGACCGGACCCGGTGGACGCGGCGCTCGCGGTGTAGTCGGGCGAGGTCGTACTGCCGCCGGTGGTGCCGGTGGACGTACCCGTGGACGTACCGGTGCTGGTGCCGGTGGACGTACCGCTCGACGTACCGGTGGACGTACCCGTGGACGTACCCGTGGACGTACCGCCGACCGTGCCGCTGCCCGCGTTGGTCCGGTTGACCGCGATCCAGTCGACCGTCATGCCGGCCCCGGAGCTGATGTCGGCCGACGGCGAGGTGCAGCCGCAGACCTTGTTCGGGTACGAACCGCCGATCGCGACATCGAAGATGGCGAAGAAGCCGTGGTCTACGGCGGCTTGCCAGGTGGCGACCGAGACCTGGTTCTCTCTGACCGTGTAGGTCAGGGTGCCGTCAAGGTAGAAACGCAGCTGCTCGGCCGCGGTGTTGGTGCGGTCCACGATCACCGAGTACGTGTGGAAGCCGGTCTGGCAGCCGCTGCACGCCTGGAGGCCGCTGCTGATGCCGTCCGGGTCGTGGCACTCGCCGGCCCACGCACCGCAGTGGAAGGTGGTCGAGTGCTGGCTCAGCGCGTTGACGTCCTCCATGATGTCCAGCTCGCCGATGCCGGGCCAGTTGGTCGCGCCGACCGGACGGGCGTCGGCGCCCATCGCCCAGAACGCGGGCCAGTAGCCGAGGCCTTGCGCGGGCGCGGGCTGCTTGAGGGACGCGCTGATCTCCAACTGGCCGCCCGCCGGGGCGGCGAAGTCGGTCCGCTGCGTTTCGATCCGGCCCGAGGTCCAGTGCCCCGAGGCGTCCTTGACCGGCTTGATCACCAGGTGCCCGGACCCGTCCTGGTAGACGTTGGCGGTCGAGTCGGTGGCCGTCTCGATCTCACCCGTGCCCCAGTTCGCCGCCGCGCCGGGGTAGCCGTAGCCGGTCCCGGTGTCGTAGAGCCAGTCGGCCCGGTTGAGGCCGCTGCCCGAGGCGCCGTTGAAGTCGTCGCTGAACACCGTGGTCCAGCCGGCCGGCGGCCCTGGTACCGCTGCCGCGGCCGAGCCGCCGGAGACCGAGAGGCCCAGGGCGCCGGCCGCCAGCAGAAGCAGCGAGCCGAGGACGGCCGACAGGGCGTGCCGGCCAGGACGCCGTCCGGCACGCCGACTGCGGGAGGGGCCGGCCGGTGCGATGCCGGGATGTGCGTTCTCTCTCATGGGCGTGGTGACCTTTCTCCAATAGGTGGGGGGCAGTTGAAGGGGTCGGAACAGCTCCGCGGGAGGGAGGCGGAGGGGACCTCCCTCCCGTTCAGGAAGTGAACGGGCCGCACGGTCCGTACGGATCGCGCCTCCACGCCTCGACCGGCGGGAAGGGTCCCCCGTCGAGGAAACCTTCGAGTCAGTGGCTTGGAAGCGCTCTCAGCCAACAGGATCGAAATGGAGTCTTAGCGTGTGACGCGCGCACGTCAATAAGATGAACAAGATCGATTCACCACCGGGCCGCACCCCCGCCCGTTTCCGCCGGTAGGAGCGACAGCGCGCGGATTCTGGTCCAGACCTCTCTGGCCGCGGCTCCCGGCCGCCCCGGCCCGCTCACCGGGAACGGCGCCGGTTACGCCCTCGCCGCGGCCCGCGGAGCGTCCTCGGGGTGATCGGCGTCCCAGCGGGACCGGGCGGCTGGCTGGCCGCGACCAGCAGCGACCTGCCGGAACTGCTGGACGTCCCGCCGCGCCCGGTAAGGGAGTTGATCGCCGACGCGGTACGGGCCGGTGGATACGTCTCGCAGTCGGTACCGGGCGAAGTCGTCGCGGGCTGACGGCTCCGGTGACGGGGACGGGGACGGGGACGGGACTGACGATTCCGCCGCGGGGGCGGGGCTGACGGCTCCGGGGCGGCCCTCAGAGGCGGGTCACTATCAAGGAGACGTCGTCCTGGTCGCCGCTCGGGTCGGCCATGGCGCGCAGCAGGCCGTCGGCGAGCTGCTCGGGGGGCAGGTGCCGCAGATCGCGCGTGGCCGCGACGAGGCGGTCAAGGCCCACGTCGATGTCCTCGTGGCGGCGTTCGATCAGGCCGTCCGTATACATCACCAAAATGTCGCCGCGCCGGTATCCGACGGTGGCCTGCGGCCTGGGCACGTGCTCCAGCCGTACGCCGAGCGGTGGGTCGGTGGCGAGGTCGAGCAGCCGGTGCGTGCCGTCGGCCCCCATGAGCCCGGGCGGCGGGTGGCCCGCGTTGCTGTACATCAGCAGCCGGCTGACCGGGAAGACCTGGCAGGCGACAGTCGTGGTGGCCGTCGCGCCGTCCTGGGCGCGCGCGTACAGGCCCAGTGTCTCCAGCGCGCCGCTGGGTCCGTCGGCGACCCGGATGGCGGCGCTGAGCGCGCTGCGCAGCATGCCCATGACGCTGGCGGCGACCACCCCGTGCCCCACCACGTCGCCGACCGTCAGCCCAAGCCGCCCGTCGGGCAGGTCCACCACGTCGTACCAGTCGCCGCAGGCGTTCATGCCCCGCAGCGCGGGGCGGTAGCGCACCGCGATCTCGGGGTGCGCGGCCAGGTCGGGCGTGGCGAGCATGGCCTGCTGGAGGGTCAGCGCCACATCGTGGGTGAGGGTCGTGGACTCCTGGAGCCGGGCGTTGGCCCGCTGGAGTTCCTGCGCCCGGGTGAACAGTTCGGCACGCGGCGCCTGGACCTCGTCGCGCTCCGGCGTGGTGCGCTCGCGCTCGGCCCTGACGAATTGGGTGACGTCCTCGACTCGGTGGATGATCAGGTCCACCTGTCCGTCGGCCCCGATCAGCGGCCGGTTCACCACGTTCCACCAGCGCGGCTCGAACTCGCCCTCCCTCCCGGCCCGGGGAAGCGCGAAGCGGTGCAGCAGCATGTTGCTGCGGCCGGTGGCCAGCACCGTGTCGAGCGAGCGGCGCTGGGCCTCGGCGCCGCCCGACGCCGGATCCCCCGGTTCGGGCGGAAAGGCCTCGAAGAAGCCGCACCCGGTCAGTTCCGCCGCCGAACGGCCGGTGACCTCGCTGTACGCCTCATTGACGGCGACGATCACCAGGTCCCGGTCGAGCACCACGCAGGCCGCGGGCACCGCGGCGAAGAGCGCGGCGTAGTCCGGCACCTGGACCTCACGTCCCGCCACCACACCTCCCCTCCGTTGCCGGCCACGGCCGCGCGACCGTACCCGCCGCCAGTCAACCCCGGCCGCCCGGCCGCCACCCGCAGGCGCACCCCACGACTCGCCCGTCCAGCGGAACGCCGGCCGCCGCCCGCCGGCCGAGCGGGCTCGCGGGTGACTCGGCTTCGGGCAGGCTGGGGTGGTGCCGCACAAGAGCCGCCGAGGGCGTCCGCGCCCCAGCCACGGCACGGGGCCTGCCCGTCCCGAGCGAGGAGACAGCGCCATGACAGTCCCTGCCGACGCGGACCTCGACCCTTCGGCCGCCCTGGACCGCATCGCCGCCGCGACCGGCCATCTCCTGCTGGCAGCAGAGCAGTCGACCGAGGCCGGGGTACGCGGGCCCTCGCTGCTGCCCGGCTGGTCGCGCGGCCATGTGCTCACGCACCTGGCGCGCAACGCGGACGGCGGCCGCCATCTGCTGTTCTGGGCGCGGACCGGGGTGGAGACACCGGAGTATCCGAGTCCGGCCGCCCGGGCCGAGCAGATCGAGGCGGGGGCGGGCCCCGGCGCCGCGGCGCTCGTCGCCGGTCTGCGCGACAGCTCGGCCCGGTTCGCCGAGGAATACCGGCGGATGCCGCGGAGGCCTGGCAACGCACGGTGCGCTGGACGCAGGACCACGAGCGGCCCGCGGCCAGGGCGGCCGACTCCCGGCTCAGCGAGGTGCTGGTCCACCACGTCGACCTGAACGTCGGCTGCACGCCCGCCCAGTGGCCGGCCGACTTCGTCCACGCGACGCTCAGCCGGGTGGTCGCGGCCCTGCGCGCCCGCGGCGACACCCCCGCCATGCGCCTGCGCCCGACCCGCGCCGGGACCGGGGCAGGGGCAGGGGCAGGGGCGTGGACCGGGGGTTCCGACGCCGTCTACGACCTCGGCGGGGCACCGGACGCACCCGTCGTCCGCGGCACGCGCTCGTGGCCTGGCTGATGGGGCGCTCCCCCGGTGCCGATCTGCCGGTGGAGGGCGGGGCGGTCCTGCCGGAACCGCCCTTCCTCTACATGACCGCGGGCCGTCGGGCTACACCTCAACGTACGGGGGCGCCGGTACGTACGCGGCGCCTCCGCGTACGGGGAACGAATCGCGCCACGACAGCGGTGCCCACCGGGCCGATACTGCCGTAACTCTTGTCACTTGCGTGGCGGCGCCATATCGTCCCGTGCCCGGAGCGACATTGGGAGCGCTCCCACCCCCACGTGGGACAGCTCCCGTCGCGCTTGGTCATCCCCCCACCTTCCGTGCTTGTCGAAGGGACAGCATGAAGACGCTCAAGCAGGTCCTCCGATCCACCCGAAAAGCCACGGTGGCGGCTGTGGCGGCGCTCGGCGTGGCCGTGGCCGGTCTGCTCACCCTGACGACCGCCCCCGCCGCCCACGCCGACACCCAGATCTGCACGCAGTACGGCTCGACCACGATCCAGGGCCGCTACGTCGTGCAGAACAACCGCTGGGGCACCAGCCAGGCCCAGTGCATCAACGTCACCGGCACCGGCTTCCAGGTCACCCAGGCCGACGGCTCCGTCCCCACCAACGGCGGCCCCAAGTCGTATCCGTCGGTCTATTACGGCTGCCACTACACCAACTGCTCGCCGGGCACTGCCCTGCCCGCCCAGCTCAGCGCCATCGGCAGCGCACCGACCAGCATCTCGTACACCTATGTCGGCAACGCGGTCTATGACGCCGCGTACGACATCTGGCTCGACCCGACGCCACGGAAGGACGGCGTCAACAAGACCGAGATCATGGTGTGGTTCAACCATGTCGGCTCCGTCCAGCCGGTGGGCTCCAAGGTGGCCACCGCGAGTGTGGCCGGGCGCAGTTGGGATGTGTGGACCGGCAACAACGGTGGCAACGACGTGATCTCCTTCGTCGCACCCTCGGCGATCGACAGCTGGAGCTTCGACGTCAAGGCCTTCGCCAATGAGGCGATCAACCGCGGCCTGGCCCAGAGCTCCTGGTATCTCACCAGCGTCCAGGCCGGTTTCGAGCCGTGGCAGAACGGTGCGGGCCTGGCCGTGACGTCCTTCTCGTCGACGGTGAACATCGGCGGCGGGTCGACCACGGGCGGCACGACCACCGGCGGGACGACGACCGGGGGCACCACCACCGGGGGCACGACCGGCGGCAGCGGCTCGTCCGGCTGCAAGGTGACCGTCACCCCGCAGACCTGGGCGGGCGGCTTCACCACGAACGTCACCGTGGCCAACACCGGCTCCAGCGCCGTCAACGGCTGGACGCTGGGCTTCACCCTCCCGGCCGGCCAGACGGTGACCAGCGCCTGGAACGCCACGGTCGCCCCCGCCTCCGGCGCCGTCACCGCCTCCAGCCTCGCCTACAACGCCCAGATCCCGGCCGGCGGCTCCCAGTCCTTCGGCTTCCAGGGCACGTCAACCGGCAGCTCCGCCCCGCCCAGCGGCTTCACGCTCAACGGCACTCCCTGCTCCTGACCGCCCCCGAGTTGCGGGGGGGGGGGGGCGGGGGCGGGGGGGGGGGGGGGGGGGCGGGGGGGGGGGGGGGGGGGGGG
>NZ_JAJSYW010000075.1:20189-29787 GCF_036815005.1 Streptomyces sp. IBSBF 2435
CCCCCCCCCCCCCCCCCCCCCCCCCCCCCCCCCCCGCTTCCGTCACGCCCGCCGCCCCCTCAGCACCCGGCCGATGACGAATCCGGCCCCCGGCGGCAGACGATCCGGGCGTTACCAGCCCTTGCGGATGTGACGTCACGTCATCTCTTCTGCGTGCGCCGCCGGGACGTCGGTCGGCGGGCCCGGCGGCAGGAGGTCGCCGTGGTGGTGGCGGAGCAGGCGTTCGTGTTCGGGGGTGAAGAGGGTGCGCCCGGTGCCGGTGGCCGGGTCGGCGGGGCTGTTCGTGGTCAGTTGCGTCAAGTCGGCGACGACTTCCGCGGTGTTCGGCCGGCCGGTGGCGCGCAGGAGGCGGCCGAGGGCCTGTTCGCAGGCCGCGGCGGGACCGGCGAGTTCTTCGTGGGTGACCGCGCAGACGGCGGGGTGGTGGCGGAGCCATCGGCTGCCGCGGGCTTCGTGCGTGCCGGGGAAGCCCGGGTCGGTCAGGGCGAGGGTGATGCGGGCTTCCAGGGTGGGCAGAGCCGTGAGGATGTCGCGGTAGACGAGGTGTTCGGGCAGCGATCCGACCTGGCCCGCGGGGTGGGTGAGGGCGCGGATCTGGCTGATGATCCGGTCGCGGATGTCGCGGTCGTGGAGGACGATCGGCGGCCGGCCGCCGGACCGCCAGGCGCTCAGGAAGCCGGGGTCGGCACGGCGGAGGTCCAGCCCGGTGACGTACCAGCAGCCGCGGCCGGGCAGCAGGCCGAGCAGGTCGGTCGCGGGCAGGCGGGCCAGCCGGTGCCCGGCGTCGGGGTCGACGGGTGAGGCGTGCGTGGTGGGCTGGCCCAGCCGGGTCCACCAGACCCGCCAGAGGGCGCTGACCGCCTGCTGGAAGGCCGGTTCCAGGGATTTGCGGCACGCCCCGTTCGGATTGAGCAGGGCGGCGGCGTGCTCGGCGCCGTAAGCGGCGCGGAGCAGGGGGTAGACCTCACCAGGGCCGGGCTGCTGGGCGCCGGCCGACGGGCCGCCGCTCATGGTGCCGTAGGAGGCGTAGCCGAGCGCGCTGGTGATGTCGGCCAGCAGCGGGGTTCCGCTGCCCGGCAGGGACACGACGATCATCTGGGCTGCGGGCATGAGGGGTCTCCGGGAGGAAGAGGCCGGGCCGGGTGGCGGACGGCACGGCGTCAGTACGGATTCAGCGGTGCCCGGCGGCGGGGGCGAGGAGCAGGTCCTCGTAGGCGTGGTGGCGGCGGGCGCTCGTACGGGGGTGGAGCAGGGCGGCCGAGCGGACGTGCTCGCCCGCGTCGGCCAGGGCGCGGGCGAGGGTGTCCTGGATGATCTCGCGCTCCACCCGGACCCCGCCGATCCGCTCGGCGTCCGCGCCCAGGGCGGTCAGCAGGTCCACCGCCGCCCGGGGACGCCCCGCGGTGACCTCCGCCAGTGCCTGGACCACCGGGGCCAGGGCGTCGCGGAACTCGGGGCGCCGGTCGGCGGAGCAGCGGCGGGCCAGCGGGCGAAGTGCGCCGCCAGCTGCTCGGCGCTGAGCGCGTATCCGGTGCGAGAAGAGGTAGACCCCGTAGACGACGCTCGCCTGCCGCTCCCCCGCGGCCTGCGCGTCCCGGTGCGCGATGACCAGCTCGTCCTTCAGCTCAGCGTCGCCGAGGCGGTCGCAGGTCGCCAGGGTCAGCAGTGCGCACGCCGTGCCGGAGTCCGGCTCCGCGGCTGCCCACTGCCGCAGCAGCGGCAGCGCCTGCCCGCTCAGGGCGGGCAGTTCGGTCACCGCGCGGTCTTCGAGGCGCGCGCCGGCCGCCGTACCCGCCGCCGCGTCTGCCGCCGCGTCCGAGGCCATCCGACCCGTCACCTCCGCCCGCTGGTCGCGGCAGGTCAGACCGAGGAGCCGAAGACGGCGGTGCGGACGATTCCGCTGGTGCCGCAGTGGTTGCGCTGCAGGCTCAGCGGCAGCGCGGCCTGGTTGCCGCCGCCGACTCCGCTGCCGGCCGCCGTGGCACCCTCGGACTGTGCGGCGCGGTCCTGGTCGACGCAGGCGTTGCCGAACACCGCGTCGCCGATCCCGAGGACACTCGCGTGGGCGGCACCGGCCGGAAGCAGCGCCGCTCCCGCGACCGCGCCCATCACCGCGGCCCGTGCACTCGCCTTCCCCACACCGCGCATTTCCGTGCCCACCGCATTCCTCCTCGACCCGGGCGGATCCCGGTGCCTGTACGGATGCACTCGTCGCATATGTCCGAGCCGTGCCCTTTCCAACGATCCGCCATCGCAGACGACACGGTGTCCCTGACGGGAAGCACGGCAGGGCGGCGGGGGGCGACAAAAGCCCGCGATACGGCGGAGGCGTTCCCCCGGCGCGGCGGCCGTACGGGTCATACCGGCCCGACCCGAGGCCGCGAACGGGCGGTCGGCGTGAGGGTGTTCGGGTCAGGCCGCGGCGGGGCGAGGGCCGGCTGACCCGTGGCACGGCCGGCCTGCTCGATCCGCGTCCGCCGGCCCCCGGGGCGGTACCCGCTTCGGCCAGGGCCCGAAGGCTGGCGGCAGACGAGTCGGGCTGTAGGCCGGGTTCTGTACCCGGAGGCCTCGCGGCCGGCCGGGTGGCGGCCATCCATCTAGGGCTGCCGTTGCCGACAGCCTCGTGCGGTCTACCCGCGGACTCGGGCGGGCAGCCCTCGGACGTCCGCGCGGACGACGCAATCCTGCGGCGTCCTCTTGACCTTGCTCCGGGTGGGGTTTACCTAGCTGCCCAGGTCGCCCTGGGCACTGGTGGTCTCTTACACCACCGTTTCACCCTTACCGGGAACCGAGGTCCCCGGCGGTCTGTTTTCTGTGGCACTGTCCCGCGGGTCACCCCGGGTGGCCGTTAGCCATCACCCTGCCCTGTGGAGCCCGGACCTTCCTCGGCAGGACCCTGAGATCCTGACGCGGCCGTCCGCCCGGCTCGTCTGCCGTACCGCCATCGTAGTGGATCAGGCGCGCGCCGGGGTGCGGGCACCCTCGTTCGGCGCGGTGCGCCCGGTCGGTCGGCCGGTGGAACGCGCATGTCGCGGCGGGCGTCACGCCGGTGGAACGTGCCGCGTAGGCTGCTGCGGGTCCGCACCCGTGAAGGAGAAGCTGTGCTCGTCCTGCTGCCGCCGTCGGAAGGGAAGGCCACCGCCGTACGCGGGCGGCCGGTCGCGCTCGACGGGCTCTCGCTGCCCGGGCTCGGCGCGGCCCGCGAGGCGGTGCTCGATGAGCTGATCGGCCTGTGCGCCGCCGACGAGGACAAGGCCGCGCACGTGCTCGGGCTCAGCCCAGGGCTGCGCGGCGAGGTCGTCAAGAACGCCGGCCTGCGCACCGCCCCCGCGATGCCCGCCGGGCGGCTCTACACCGGGGTCCTCTACGACGCGCTCGGCCTCGGCACGCTCGACACCGCGGCCAAGCGGCGGGCCGGGCAGTCGCTGCTGGTCTTCTCCGGGCTGTGGGGCGCGGTACGGCTCGCCGACCGTATTCCGGCCTACCGCTGCTCCATGGCCGTACGCCTGCCGGTGGCCGGCGGGCTCGCCGCGTACTGGAAGCCGCACCTGGACCGGGTCCTGCCGGAGGTTGCGGGCGGTGGGCTGGTGCTGGACCTGCGCTCCTCGGCCTACGCCGGGGCCTGGCGGCCCCAGGGCGACGTCGCCGGGCGTACGGCGACCGTGCGGGTGCTGCAGGTGAGCGTCGTCGACGGGGTCGAGCGGCGGAGTGTCGTGTCGCACTTCAACAAGGCGACGAAGGGGCGGCTGGTGCGGGCGCTGCTCACTGCCGGGGCGCGGCCCAGGACCCCGGCGGGGCTGGCGGCGGACCTGCGCGATCTCGGTTTCACCGTGGAGGGGGACGGAGGGCGGCTCGACGTCCTGGTGCACGACCTCCACTGAGCCCTGCGGGGCTGTTTTCGCCCCCGGGTGCGGGTCGGCGCGGGGCCGCGGGCCTGTGTTGCCACTTGCGGTGAGCTGCCGCCTGCCGCGGCGGCGTGGTTGCGCGCGCGGTTCCCCGCACCCCTGGGTGGGTGCCCCGCCCTGTTGCCCTTCGCCTGCCGCGCCAGGGTGGTTGCGCGCGCGGTTCCCCGCGCCCCTGGGTGGGTGCCCCTGCGGCGCGTGCTTGTCGGCCGCGCCGTCGTGGTTGCGCGCGCGGTTCCCCGCTCCCCTGGGTGGGTGCCCCGTCCTGTTGCCCTTCGCCTGCCGCGGCGTCGTTCCCCGCGCCCCTGCGGGGCGCCCCTGCCGAGGGGGCTCGCCCTCTGCCGCAGAGGGCACGCTTCAGGGGCGCGGGGAACTGCGCCGCACGCCCCCCACCAGGCAGGAACGTTGCACAGGACGCAACGAGCGTTGCAGAGGATGATCCGGGGGGACAGGATAGGCGCATGGACTCCGTGCTCGGCTTCGCCTCCGTGATACCCGTCGTCGTCGTGGAGGACGCCGACGACGCCGTACCGCTCGCGCGGGCGCTGCTCGCGGGTGGGCTGCGGGCCATCGAGATCACGTTGCGCACGCCGGCCGCGCTGGACGCGATCCAGGCGGTGGCGCACGGTGTGCCGGGGGCGGTCGTCGGGGCCGGGACCGTGCTGACGCCCGACCACGCGGCGGCGGCGACCGCAGCGGGCGCCCGCTTCCTGGTCAGCCCGGGCTGGACCGAGCGGCTGCTCGACGCGGCGTGCGGGACCGGGCTGCCGTATCTGCCCGGGGTGTCGACCGCGTCGGAAGTCCTCGACCTGCTCGAACGCGGCGTCACCGACATGAAGTTCTTCCCCGCCGAGGCGGCCGGCGGTGTGCCGTTCCTGCGGTCGCTGGCCTCGCCGCTGCCCGACGCGCGGTTCTGCCCGACGGGCGGGATCGACGCGGCCCGGGCGCCGCGGTATCTGGCGCTGCCGAACGTCGCCTGTGTGGGCGGCAGTTGGATGATCCCGCCGGACCTGCTCGCCGCCCGTGACTGGGACGGCGTCACCGCACTCGCCAAGGAGGCGGCGGCGCTCACGTCCTAGGGTGCCGCGGGTGGCCGAGGAGACCCGCGCGCTCGGCAGGTGACCGCGCGGGCGGATCAGCCCAGGTGGGCCGTGGAGTTGAGGAAGCGCACGGACGCGTTGCCGTCGGCGTAGTAGGCCACCGCGGACAGTGCGGCGGGGGCGAGGTCCATGCGGAAGACGGCCTCGTGCGGTGCGCCGAGGGCGAGCCGCAGCAGGGTCTTGACCGGGGTCACATGGCTGACCAGCAGGATCGTACGGCCGCGGTGCGCGGCCAGCAGTTCGTCCCGGGTGCGGGCCACCCTGGACGTGACGTCGTCGAAGCTCTCACCGCCGGGCGGCGCGGCGGCCGGTGAGGCGAACCAGGCGTCGAGCGCGGCCGGGTGGCGCTCGCGCACCTCGGCGAAGGTGAGGCCCTCCCACGCACCGAACGCCGTCTCGCGCAGCCCGTCCGCGACGGCGACCGGCAGTCCGAGCCGGTCCGCGGCCACTTGCGCGGTCTGCCGGCAGCGGGCCAGCGGCGAGGTCACCACCGCCTCGACCGTCTCCACGACGGCCGTCCCCGCGGCGGCTTCGGCCTGTGCGCGGCCGTGCTCGGACAGCGCGGGATCGGCGCCGCCGCTGCCGGAGAAGCGCCGCTGCGCGGTGTGCTCGGTCTCGCCGTGCCGCAGCAGCACCAGGACGGTCGGCGCCGCCGTGTCCACTACAGCCCGGAGTCGGCCGTACGCACCAGGATCCGGCGGCAGTTCTCGCAGCGCACGACCTGGTTGGCGGGGGCGGCCCGTACGTCGTTCAGCTCGGTGATGTTCAGTTCGAGGCGGCAGCCCTCGCAGCGCTTCTGGTAGAGCCGGGCGGCGCCGACACCGCCCTGCTGGGCGCGGAGCTTGTCGTAGAGCTTGATCAGGTCATCGGGCACGGTCGAGGCCAGCACCTCGCGCTGCTTGGACGCGGTGAAGCCCTCGGCGTCGAGGCCTTCGAGGGCCGCGGACTTGCGGGCCTCCGCCTCGGCGGTCTTGGCCTGCAACGACTCGACCCGGGCGGCCAGTTCCGTGGCCCGCTCCTGGGCGGTCTCGCGGCGCTCCATGACGTCGAGCACGACGTCCTCCAGGTCGGACTGCCGCTTGGCCAGCGAGGTGAGTTCGCGGCTGAGGTTCTCCAGGTCCTTGGGGCCGACCGCGCCGGAGTCCAGCCGCTGCTGGTCGCGTACGGCCCGCTGGCGCACCTGGTCGACGTCCTGCTCCGCCTTGGCCTGCTCGCGTGCGGTGTCGCTCTCCTCGGTCTGCGCGGCGACCAGCAGGTCGCGCAGCTGGGCGAGGTCGGCGCCGAGGCGTTCCAGCTCGGTGTGCTCGGGAAGGGTCCTGCGCTTGTGGTCCAGCTGCGCGATGCGCGCGTCGAGGGCCTGGACTTCGAGAAGACGGATCTGGTCGGCGGGCTCGGCGTTCAGCGGGGGGCTCCTGGGCTGCTGGAAGGGACGGAAGAAGCGGAGGGTGCGTGCGCCGTCCACGGGTCGGTGACGGCGTAGGAGACCTGGGTGCTCAGCGCCCAGCCGTGCCGCTCCGCGAGCGTGTCGACCTGGCGGGCGGCCTGCGGGCACCACGGCCACTCGGTGGCCCAGTGCGCGGCGTCGAGCAGTGCGAGAGGTGCGGCCTGGCGCGCCTCGGAGGCGGGGTGGTGGCGCAGGTCGGCGGTCAGGTAGGCGTCCACACCCGCGGCCCGCACCTGCTCGAAGAGGCTGTCCCCGGACCCGCCGCACACTGCGACGGTCCGCACGGGCTCGGCCGGGTCGCCCGCGATACGCAGCCCGGTCGCGGTGGCGGGCAGCCCGCGGGCGGCCCGCTCGGCGAACTCGGCCAGGCTCAGCGGGGCGTCGAGCGTACCGGTCCTGCCGAGGCCGCGGCGGCCCTCGGGGTCCGCGGGGTCGGGCACGAGCGGCCCGGTGACCCGCAGGCCCACGGCGGCGGCCAGCGCGTCCGAGACACCGGGGTCGGCGCGGTCGGCGTTGGTGTGGGCGACATAGAGGGCGACGCCGTTGCGGATCAGGTCGTGGACGACCCGCCCCTTGAAGCCGGCCGGCCCGACCGGGGCGACGCTCGTCGTACCGCGCAGATAGAGCGGGTGGTGGGTGACCAGCAGGCCCGCGCCGGCCGCGACGGCCTCGTCGACGACCTCCTGCACCGGGTCGACGGCGAAGAGGACCCGGCCGACCTCCGCTGCCGGATCGCCGCAGACCAGGCCGACGGCGTCCCAGGCCTCGGCCAGTGCCGGGGGCCACAGGGCGTCGAGGGCGGCGATGACGTCACAGACACGGGGCACGTAGGGAAGGTTACCCGGGTTGCCGCCGGACCCGCCCCGGGAGGCGGGCGCCGGATCGTCCCCGGTGGCGGGCCGGACCCGCGGTGCCGGGCTCAGCCCGCCAGGCGGCGCTTGAGGTCGGCGGCGACCTGTTCGGCGGCGGTGACGCGATCCCGCTGAGCGCCGCGTACTGCGGGGCCGCCCGCAGCTGGCTGCCGAGGATGAGGCCGGGGTGGAGGCCGGCGGCGGCCCCCAGGTTCAGGCTGTTGATGGTGCCGACGCTCTTCGGCTGTCCGCCGTCCTTCTTCAGATAGGAGGGCAGCGCGGGCGAGCCCTCGCTGGGCGCGTAGCTGACCGGCTTGACCCCGAGGGAGACGACGTTGTCGAGTGCGCCGACGTCGAGGACCACGACCCGGGTGGGCCGTGCCGTGACCACGGTGGTGCCCATGGCGTGGGTGACGGTGCGCGGCCACTGGCCGGGCTTGCGTCGGTGCCCATCGCGACGGTCTTGTCGGCGGCCGAGCCGAAGTCCCTGCCGCCCTTGGCGACGGACTGCTTGTCCTTGCCCTTGGCGGCGGTGCCGTTCTCACCGCCCGCGCCGTCGGAGGAGCTTCCGCAGGCGGCGAGCGAGAGGCCCGCGGCGGCGGCGAGGACGACGACGGCGGTGTGGCGGCGCCGGACAGACATGGGGGCACTCCTGGACGGCGGTTCGGCGGAATGTTCTTTCTTAGGCGGGACTAACCTCAGCGGCCGGCCAAGCGCGTCCACCTCCCTCCCACGCAGCACACGCGTCCCACTCGCACGGCGGAATCGCGTGAAGCGACACCCTTACGTGTGAACTGCACCGACTCGCGTTGATCGTCCGGAAGTATGAAATTACGGTCCTGTGCCGGAGGTGGACGATTCATATGACCGTCAGTGCAGTGGGCGCCATGAGCGCCGTCAGCGCGGTAGGTGCCATGAGCGCCCTTCGTACAGCGGGCGCACCGCCTACCGTGCGCCGGTCCGGCTTCACGATCGCCGCGGACGGCGCGTACGCGGCCTGCCTCGCCGAGACCGTGACGCCCGGCGGGAGCGGGGGGCCTGAGGGCGGCGGACTGCTCCCCGAGCGGTGGACGCTCGCCGGTCCCGAGCCGTACGCCGTACCCCTGCCCGGGCGGCAGCCGGAGGAGCCCGGCACGCAGGTGCTGCCGCTGGCCGGCGGGCGGGTGCTGATCAGGCGCCGGGTCGCCGACCGGCACGACCTCGCGCTGCTCCACCCGGGCTGCGGCGAACTGCTGGTCGGTTCGCTCCCCTGCGGCGACGTACGCCTGCTGCCGCCCGCACCCGGCGCCGCGTACGCCCTCGGCCACGAGGAGCACGGCGACCGCACCGGGATCTGGCGGGTGCACGGGACGGCGGGCGCCGGGCTTGAATTGGTCATGACGGTGCCGGGCCGCTGCACCGGCGGGGTCTGGCTGGACCGGGCCGGGCGACTGCTCGCGGTGGACCGCGAACTCGACGGGTGTACGAAGGCGGTCGCCGCCGATCTGCACACCGGGCGTGTCAGCCCGCTGCTCCAGATCACCGCCGACAGCGACGACCGGCTGCTGCTCGCCGAGCCCGACAGCGGTCTGCTGCTGCTGCGCAGCGACGCCACCGGCGAGGCGCGGCTCGGATGGGGGGTGCTGGGCAGCAGGCGCCCGGTGCGCTTCCCCGACGCACTGCGGGTGCCCGGCGCCCTGCTCACCCCGGTCGCCGCGCAGCCCGGGCAGATCCTGATGCCCGAGGCGTCGGTGGTGGCGCTGCGGGCGGAAGTGCCCGGCGGGGCGGAGTCGCTGGCGCTGTGGCGGCCGGGCGAAC
Organism: Streptomyces sp. IBSBF 2435; assembly: GCF_036815005.1. Lineage (NCBI taxonomy): Bacteria > Bacillati > Actinomycetota > Actinomycetes > Kitasatosporales > Streptomycetaceae > Streptomyces > Streptomyces sp. IBSBF 2435. The sequence continues at coordinate 29,284 of NZ_JAJSYW010000075.1, forward strand.
GCCGGCTGCACTGGCGGGCGTCGCCGCCCGGGTGGCTGGGCGCGGCCGGCATGTGGCTGCCGGGGGACGAACTGCGGCTGCCGTACGCCGCCGGTGACCGCGGGTGCGGGCTCGCCGCGTACGATCCGCCGGCCAGCTGGCCCGAGCCGGTGCTCGCCCTGTCCGAGGGCGCTGTCGTCCAGGCGCCCGCCCGGCCGCCGGCCCCGGCTCCTTCCGCACGCCGGGAGTGGTGCGTACTGCCTCTGCAGCAGGCGCCGTTGGCCGGTGCGCGCGCCGGGTGACCCCGGTGAGGGGGGCCGGGGGACCGCCAGTAGACTCGCCACTCGCCGTCGGGCGCCGGGGTACCCAACGTGACCGCGGGTTCCCCCTGCCTGCCCGCTTTTGGCGGCGCCGCCATTCCACGGGGAGTTACGCGCATGTCCGACGCCAGTACCGCTGAGCGGCAGTATTCCGACGGGCGGGCCGGCCGCCACCGCGGCCCGGCGTCCCCCGAGCCCCCCGACC
>NZ_JAJSYW010000076.1:0-15791 GCF_036815005.1 Streptomyces sp. IBSBF 2435
CCCCCCCCCCCCCCCCCCCCCCCCCCCCCCCCCCCCCCCCCCCCCCCCCGGACGCATGCACGCCGAAGCGGCGGGGACAATCCCCGCCGCTTCGGCGTTGCTTCAGGTGCTTCGTCCGTGCGGGCCGGTCAGCGGCGCGAGCGGGACCGCGAGCGCGACCGCGACCGGGACGGGGCGCGGGAGTCGCCGAAGAAGATGCGGTAGGCGATCAGCAGGACCAGCGAGCCGGCGATGGCCGCCAGCCAGGTCTTGCCGTCGTAGAAGTCGTGCGGAATCGGCTTGTCGAGCAGCTTCGACGACAGCCATCCGCCGAGCAGGGCGCCGACGAAGCCGATGACCGCCGTGCCGAACACACCGCCGGGGTCGCGTCCCGGCAGGATGAGTTTGGCTATGGCGCCGGCGAGAAGTCCCAGAACGATCCATCCGATAATGCCCATGCCCATCGCCTTCCCCTGACTCGTCGTGACATACCTGTTCGAACGGCGCCCAGCCGGGCGTCAGTCGCGCCGGTCGGTGTGCCGGTAGCCGAAGGGACCCGGCAGGTCCGCCGAGGTGGTGCGCCGGCCGCTGGTCGACCACGTGCGGTGGGCGCCCTTGCGCCCGACGGTTATCGAGAGCGACTTGCGGTTCACGTTGACCCGCACGCCGGGCAGTATGTGGAACGACTTGCGGAATGTCACTGGCATGGAGGCCTCCCGAGGTTGTGAGGTGACCTGTGCCCGCATCCCGGCGTTTCACCGCCGTCCGGCGTGAATTGACGGGAACTCACGCCGGACGGGCCGGCTAGAAGACCGACTCGGCCTCGTGCATGCGGTCCTCGGGGACCGTCTTGAGGTAGGTGATCGCGTCGGCCAGCGGGACCATGTCGATACGGGTGCCGTGCAGCGCGGTCATGTGCCCGAAGGCGCCCTTGTGGGCGGCCTCCACCGCGTGCCAGCCGAAGCGGGTGGCCAGGACCCGGTCGTAGGCGGTGGGGACGCCGCCGCGCTGGACGTGGCCGAGGATGACGGGCCGGGCCTCCTTGCCGAGCCGGCGTTCGAGCTCGAACGCGAGGGTGGTGCCGATGCCGTTGAAGCGCTCGTGGCCGTACTTGTCGATCTCGCCGACGCCGTAGTCCATCGTGTCCCTGGCCGGGTGGGCGCCCTCGGCCACGCAGATGACGGCGAATTTCTTGCCGCGGGCGAACCGCTCGGTGACCAGGGCGACCAGGTCGGCGGGGTCGAAGGGGCGCTCGGGCACGCAGATGCCGTGAGCGCCGCCGGCCATGCCGGCCTCCAGGGCGATCCAGCCGGCGTGCCGGCCCATCACCTCGACGACCATGACCCGCTGGTGGGACTCGGCGGTGGTCTTGAGGCGGTCGATCGCCTCGGTCGCGACGGTGACCGCGGTGTCGAAGCCGAAGGTCCGGTCGGTGCCGTTGATGTCGTTGTCGATGGTCTTGGGGACCCCGACGACGGGCATCCCGGCGTCGGACAGCATCCGGGCGGCGGTCAGGGTGCCCTCGCCCCCGATCGGGATGAGGACGTCGATGCCGTAGCGCGAGCACAGCTCGTCGGCGTTGTCCGCGGCCTCGCGCAGCCGGCCGCGTTCCAGCCGGGCGGAGCCGAGTATGGTGCCGCCGCGGGCCAGGATGCCACTGACGGAGTTCAGGTCGAGCGGGCGGAAGCGGCCTTCGAGCAGACCGACGAAACCGTCCTCGAAACCGATGACCTCGTCCGTGTGACCGGTCAGCGCGCGGTGGACGACCGACCGGATGACGGCGTTGAGACCGGGGCAGTCGCCTCCGGCGGTGAGGACTCCGATACGCATGAGCGGGCGTCTCCAGGGAAGGGGGTCAGGGGCTGCGCGGGATCAGTGTGCTCTCGGTGATCCGGCCTGCCACATAGTCGTTCACATTGCGCAGCGTCGCCGCCACGATCTCCTCCACGGCGTCCACCGTGTAGTACGCCTGGTGCGAGCTGATCAGCACGTTGGTGAAGGTCAGCAGCCGGGCCAGGACGTCGTCGGTCATCACTTCCAGCGATTTGTCGTAGAAGAAGACGCCGGCCTCCTCCTCGTAGACGTCGAGGCCGACCGCGCCGAGCCGGCCGTCGCGGAGGGTCTCGACCAGGGCGGTGGAGTCGATGAGGGCGCCGCGGCTGGTGTTGATCAGGATCGCGTCCTCCTTCATCTCGGCCAGCCGCCGGGCGCCCACCAGGTGATGCGTGGACGGCATGAGCGGGACATGCAGGGTGAGAAGGTCGGCTTCCCGGAAGAGCCTGTCCAACTCGACGTATTGCATGCCGAGTTCTTCGCACGCGGGGTTCGGGGTGATGTCCCAGCCGAGCAGCCGCATGCCGAAGCCGCGGGCGATCGCGGTGAAGGCGGTGCCGATCCTGCCGGTGCCGATGACGCCGGCGGTGCGGCCGTGGAAGTCCCGGCCGAGCAGCCCGTCGAGCCGGAAGTCGAAGTCCCGGGTGCGGCCCGCGGCCCGCACGATCCGGCGGTTGAGGGCCAGCGCCAGGGTCCAGGCGAATTCGGCGACGGAGTACGGGGAGTAGGCGGCGACCCGGGCGACGGTCATGCCGAGGCGTTCGGCGTGGGCGAGGTCGATGTTGTTGTAGCCGGTGGAGCGCTGGGCGATCAGCCGGGTGCCGCCGCGTACCAGGGCCTCCAGGACCGGCGCGTCCAGGACCGCGTTGACGCTGGTGGAGACCGCCTCGTAGCCGGCGGCCAGCGGCAGCGTGTCGGGCGTGAGGAAGGTTTCGAGGCAGCGGATCTCGTGCCGCCCGGCAAACGCGGCCTCCAGCAGGGGCCGCTCGTCGCGCTGCACTCCGGTGGCCAGGACGTCCATCCCGAGGCCCTCCTCGCTTCGCTCGCCTATCACTCTACGTGCACTGTGCGGCGATCCCCCGCAGGCCGCATCCGGGCGGCGCCGTACGGCGGCGCGGGGCGGAATGCGTAGGGTACGGACCTCGGCGGGCGTCGCCCCGGCGGGCACGTTAGCGTCAGGACGTACGGCCACACAGGGGCTGAGGAACGGAGTACCGGGGTGACGCGCAGCGTCTACGTCACGGGGATCGGCCGCGGCGACGGCCGCCAGGTGGTCGAGCTGGGGGTGATGGAGCTGCTGACCCGGCAGGTGGACCGGGTCGGGATCTACCGGCCGATGGTGCACGACACCCCCGACCGGATCTTCGAGCTGCTGCGCAGCCGCTACCGGCTCGTCCAGGACCCGTCGACGGTGTACGGCATGGGGTACGAGGAGGCCGCCGCGCTCCAGGCCGAGCAGGGCCAGGACGCGCTGACGGCCCGGCTGGTCGAGGGCTATCTGCGGGTCGCCGAGGAGTACGAGACGGTACTGGTCCTCGGCTCGGACTTCGCCGGCACCAATCTGCCGGCCGAGCTGGGGGTCAACGCCCGGCTGGCCAACGAGTGCGGCGCCTCGGTGCTGCCGGTGATCGGCGGCCGGGCGCAGAGCGCCGAGTCGGTCGTCGCCGAGGTGCGCAACGCGCATCACGCCTACACCAACCTGGGCTGCGACGTGATCGCGATGGTCGCCAACCGGGTGGAGCCGGCCGAGGCCGCCGAGGCCGCCGAGCGGCTGCGGCGCACCCCGGGCGTACCGGTGTACGTATTGCCCGACGAGCCCGCGCTGTCCGCTCCGACGGTCGCGCAGATCGCCGAGACGCTGGGCGCCGAGGTGCTGCTCGGCGATGACGCGGGGCTGTCCAGGGACGCGCTGGACTTCGTGTTCGGCGGGGCGATGCTGCCGACGTTCCTGCCGAAGCTGACACCCGGCTGCGTGGTGGTCACGCCGGGCGACCGGGCCGATCTGATCATCGGGTCGCTGGCCGCGCACTCGGCGGGCTCGCCGCCGATCGCCGGGGTGCTGCTGACCCTGGACGAGAAGCCCGGCGCCGACATCCTGGCGCTGGCCAACCGGCTCGCCCCCGGCACCCCGGTGCTCGCGGTCGCGACCGGCTCCTTCACCACCGCGACGGGCCTGTTCACGCTGGACGGCAAGCTCGGCGCGGGCACCCCGCGCAAGGCGGAGACCGCGCTCGGGCTCTTCGAGACCCATGTCGACACCGCCGAGCTGACCGAGCGTCTCTCGGTGGCCAGGTCCGCCCGGGTCACCCCGATGATGTTCGAGCACGCGCTGCTGGAGCGGGCACGGGCCGACAAGCGGCGGATCGTGCTGCCCGAGGGCGCCGAGGAGCGCATCCTGCGGGCCGCGGAGGTGCTGCTGCGCCGGGGCGTGTGCGAGCTGACGCTGCTGGGCGACGAGGACGCGGTACGCAAGAAGGCCGGCGACCTCGGCATCGCGCTGGACGACCCGGGTCTGCGGATCGTCGACCCGCAGACCTCACCGCTGCGGGACCGTTTCGCCGCGCTCTACGCGGAGCTGCGGGCGCACCGCGGGGTGAACTACGAGCTGGCCTACGACGTGGTCGCCGACGTGTCCTACTTCGGCACCCTGATGGTGCAGGAGGGCCTGGCCGACGGCATGGTGTCGGGCGCGGTGCACTCCACCGCGGCGACCATCCGGCCGGCCTTCGAGATCATCAAGACCAAGCCGGGCGCGGCCATCGTCTCGTCGGTCTTCTTCATGTGCCTGGCCGACAAGGTCCTGGTCTACGGCGACTGCGCCGTCAACCCCGACCCGGACGCGGAGCAGCTGGCCGACATCGCGATCCAGGCCGCCGCGACCGCGGCCCGCTTCGACGTGGAGCCGCGGATAGCAATGTTGTCGTACTCCACCGGCACATCGGGCAGCGGCGCCGACGTCGACAAGGTACGGGCGGCCACCGAGCTGGTACGGCAGCGGCGCCCCGAGCTGCTGGTGGAGGGCCCGATCCAGTACGACGCCGCCGTGGCACCGTCGGTGGCGGCCACCAAGATGCCGGGCTCGGCGGTGGCCGGGCAGGCCACCGTGCTGGTCTTCCCCGACCTGAACACCGGCAACAACACCTACAAGGCCGTCCAGCGCTCGGCCGGCGCGGTCGCGGTCGGGCCGGTGCTGCAGGGCCTGCGCAAGCCCGTGAACGACCTGTCGAGGGGCGCGCTGGTGCAGGACATCGTCAACACGGTCGCGATCACCGCGATCCAGGCGCAGCAGGGAGACTCCTCATGAGCGGGGCCACGCGGGTGCTGGTGCTCAACTCCGGCTCCTCGTCGGTGAAGTACCAGCTCATCGACATGGCGGGCGAGCAGCGGCTGGCCTCGGGTGTGGTGGAGCGGATCGGCGAGCCCGGGGGGGCCGCCGACCACGCGCAGGCGCTGCGCGAGGCGGCCGAGGACCTCAGGGGGCGCGGGCTCGGCCTGGACTCCCCCGAGCTGGCCGCGGTCGGCCACCGGGTGGTGCACGGCGGCACCCGCTTCACCGCGCCGGCCCTGATCACCGACGAGGTGCTGGCCGGCATCGAGGAGCTGGTGCCGCTCGCACCGCTGCACAACCCGGCGAACATCACCGGCATCGAGGTCGCCCGCGAGCTGCGCCCCGACCTGCCGCAGGTCGCGGTCTTCGACACCGCCTTCCACGCCACCCTCCCCGAGGCCGCGGCCCGCTACGCGATCGACACCGCGACATCCGAGCGCTACGGCATCCGCCGCTACGGCTTCCACGGCACCTCGCACGCGTACGTCTCGCGGGCGACGGCCGCGCTGCTCGGCAAGGAGCCCGCCGAGGTCAACGTGATCGTGCTGCACCTGGGCAACGGCGCCTCGGCCTCGGCGGTGCGCGGCGGGGTGTGCGTGGACACCTCGATGGGCCTGACCCCGCTGGAGGGCCTGGTGATGGGCACCCGCTCGGGGGACCTGGACCCGGCGGTGGTCTTCCACCTGGAGCGGGTCGGCGGGATGAGCACCGACGAGATCGACTCGCTGCTGAACAAGAAGTCCGGGCTGCTGGGTCTGTGCGGCGACAACGACATGCGGGAGATCGGCCGCCGGATGGGCGAGGGCGACAAGGCGGCCCGGCTGGCCTTCGACGTCTACGTGCACCGGCTGCGCCGCTACATCGGGGCCTTCACGGCGGTGCTCGGCCGGGTCGACGCGATCACCTTCACCGCCGGCGTCGGCGAGAATTCGGCTGCCGTTCGTGAGGCGGCTTTGTCGGGTCTCGACAATCTGGGTGTCACTATGGATTCGGTGCGCAATGCCGTGCGCGGCAAGGCGCCCCGGCTGGTGTCGGCCCTGACGTCACGGGTGGCCGTGGCCGTGGTCCCCACCGACGAGGAGCTGGAGATCGCCCGTGAGACGTACGCACTGGCACACACCGAGAAGAGCCAGCACGATGGTTGACCGTCCCGGAGCAGCGCGACGCCCCAGGAATATTCCGCACCGGAACAAACCGATAGGATAGCGCCCATGCGCCGAGCCAAGATCGTCTGTACCCTGGGTCCCGCCGTTGACTCCTACGACCAGTTGAAGACACTGGTGGAGGCCGGCATGAACGTGGCCCGTCTGAATTTCAGCCACGGCAGCCACGCCGAGCACGAGGACCGCTATCAGCGGGTGCGCAAGGTGGCCGAGGAGACCGGCAGGGCCGTGGGCGTACTCGCCGACCTGCAGGGTCCCAAGATCCGTCTGGGCAAGTTCGCCGACGGCCCCGTGGAGCTGATCGCGGGGGACGAGTTCACCATCACCACCGAGGACGTCGCCGGTGACAGGACCGTCTGCGGGACGACGTACAAGGGCCTGCCCGGCGACGTCTCCCAGGGCGACCCGATCCTGATCAACGACGGCAATGTGGCGCTGCGCGTCATCGAGGTGGACGGCCCGCGGGTGCGGGCGCTGGTGGTCGAGGGCGGGGTCGTCTCCGACCACAAGGGCATCAACCTGCCGGGCGCCGCGGTGAACGTCCCCGCGCTGTCCGACAAGGACATCGACGACCTGCGGTTCGCGCTGCGGATGGGCGTCGACATGGTGGCGCTGTCCTTCGTGCGCGACGCCAAGGACGTCCGCGACGTCCACCGGGTGATGGACGAGGAGGGCGTCAGGGTCCCCGTCATCGCCAAGGTGGAGAAGCCGCAGGCGGTACGGAACATGGAGGACATCGTCGCGGCCTTCGACGCGGTGATGGTGGCCCGCGGCGACCTGGCGGTGGAATACCCGCTGGAGCAGGTGCCGGTGGTGCAGAAGCGGCTGGTCGAGCTGTGCCGCCGCAATGCCAAGCCGGTGATCGTGGCGACCCAGATGATGGAGTCGATGATCACCAACTCCCGGCCCACCCGCGCCGAGGCCTCCGACGTGGCCAACGCGATCCTGGACGGCGCCGACGCGGTGATGCTGTCCGCGGAGTCCTCGGTCGGCAAGTATCCGGTCGAGACGGTCAAGACGATGGGCCGGATCGTCGAGGCCGCCGAGGAGGAGCTGCTCTGCCGCGGCCTCCAGCCGCTGGCCCCCGGCAAGAAACCCCGCACCCAGGGCGGCGCCGTCGCCCGCGCCGCCGCCGAGCTGGCCGACTTCCTGGACGCCAAGACTCTGGTGGCCTTCACCAAGTCCGGCGACACGGCCCGCCGGCTGGCCCGCTACCGCGTCCCCGAGCCCGTGGTGGCCTTCACCACCGACCCGGCGACCCGCAACCAGCTGGCGCTGACCTGGGGCGTCGAGGCCTTCGTGGTCGAGCACGTCGACACCACCGACGACATGGTCGGCATCGTGGACCGCGAGATGCTCAAGCTCTCCGACTACACCAACGGCGACACGGTCATCATCACCGCCGGCTCCCCTCCCGGCCTCCCCGGCACGACCAACCTCGTCCGCGTCCACCACCTGGGCGGCTGACGCCCTCCCGCGCAGGACGCGTCGCGGCCCGCAGCCCTTGACCGGGTGCGGGCCGCGAAGCGTTGTGCGGGGTGGGCCGCCCTACGAGGACTGGCCGGGGAGGACCCTCATGCCGGGGACGTGGAGGTCTCCGCCGAACTGGCCGGCCTGGATGACCGTGACGTCGGTGAAGAAGAGCACCGGGACGGTGATCGGCGGCGGGAATTTCGGGGTGAAGGTGATCGGCACCACGCCGAGCAGATTGCCGCTGAGGGACTCGGTGTACATCGTCACCTTGCCGTTGCGGATGGTCGAGGTGGAGCCGGAACGGGCCGTCACATGGGTCTTGGTGTTCTTCGGGCCGTCCACGATCTGGTTCAGGTCGCCGATGTCCACGCCGGTGGCGGTGAACTTCAGGACGTCCTTGACCGTGCCGTTGTAAGTCTTCACCTGCACGATGCCGTCGTAGGTGAGGCCGTAGAGGGTGAGCAGCGAGCTCTTGAGGACCCACGGGGTGTCGGGCAGCAGCGGTATGCCCTGCTCGTTCTTGGCGTCGGCGAGGGCCTGCGCGTCGGTCGTCGGGCAGGGGTAGGCCTGCTTGCCGTCGGGGGCCGCCGGGGGCGTGGTGGCGGCGTCCTTGAGCTTCTCGGTGTCCTTCTTGACGCCCTTGGTGGCGCCCTCCGCCGGATCCTTGGCGTCCTTGGCCGCGTCCTTGCCGGCGCCGTCACCCGTGGAGCCGGTCGAGCCCGTCGGGCCGGTGGACTTCACCGGGTCGGCCGGCGGCTTTGTGGTGGCCGTCGGGCCGGGCGCGGGGGCCTGGGTGGTCGGCGTCGCGGTGGGCGTCGGGGACGACGGCTTGCCGTCGAGGCCGAGCAGCCCGCCCAGCAGGTCGCCGAGGCCCAGCGGGTCCAGCGGGTTGGTGGACTTCGTCGGGCTCGGGTCGGCCTTCGGCGCGCTGGTCGGCGCCGACTTGGGCTGCGACGTGGCAGCCGGCTTGTCCGGCGCGGCCGGGGACGGCGACGTGTTCGGCGCGGGCGCGGTCGGGCTCACGCTCGGGCTCGGGCTCGTCGTCGGCTCGGGCTCCGGCTTGTCCGTGGCCTTGCCCGCGCCGCCGGACGCGGCGTCCGACGCGGACGGCGTCGGGGTGTCGGACTGCGTCACGCAGGGGCCCGGCTTGAACGGGCTCTTGGGCAGCTCGTCGGCCTGCGCCAGGTGCGGAGTGAAGCCCATGCCCATCAGCACCGCGGTCGGCATGGCGGCGAGCGCCACCGCCTTGCCCGCGGGCATGTGCAGCTTGGTCAGCAGGGACTTGCGCGGTGCCGCGTGCCGCGGCCCGGACGTCGCCCCGCCGCGCTTGTCGCTCTCGGCCGGCTGAGCCTCGTCACCCAGCACGGTGCCTCCCGTTCTCCTCGGTGGTCTCTTCGTCGGCCCGCGCACCGGCGTGCACCGGTTCGGGCTGCGTGAACGGGTCCGCGGCGAACGCGGGCGCGGGCACGGTCGGAGCGGGCGCGCCGGGATCCGCCGCGTCGCCCTCCGGGCGCGGGCCGCCGTCCGGCAGCTCGGCCTTCTCGCCCGGCTCGTCCGGCACCTCGCTGCCGGGTGCCCAGGACACGGACAGCGCACCGCCGAACAGGGCCAGCAGGAAGCCGATCACGATGCCGCCGAAGTTGGCCACCGGGATCGACACCAGGCCGAGCAGGATGGTGGCGACACCGGCGAAGACCCGTACCGCGGGCTGGAACCACATGGTCAGGCCCAGCACGATCAGCAGCACGCCGATGATCAGGGCGCCGGCGCCCGCGGTGGTGGCCATGCGCACGGTGAGCTGACCGAAGGTCACGTTGTTGTACGGCAGGTAGCCGATCGGGAATCCGGACAGCAGGGTCAGCAGTCCCGCCCAGAACGGACGCTGCCAACGCCAGTGCCGGAACGCGACACGGCCGCGGCGGAGGTGGGCACTCAGTCCTGTCGACTCGGCGCTCATGGAAAACAGCTCCCTGGAACTGGCATTACAGAAGAAGGTGGTCGGTGCCATGGGCGAGCCGCGCCCCGCGCGGCTCGCCCAGAGCGACTCAGACCGCGACCGCGCCTAGTAGCACTCGACGCCCTTGCCCGAGCCCATGTGCAGGCGCAGGCTCAGACCGGCGAGTTTGAAGGTGCCCGCGCTGGTGCCCCATGCCGTCTGGTGCACGTTCACCAGGTCGGCCGACTCGGCCTCCTGGGCGAAGGACCCCGGGTCGGTGGTCTTCTTGTTGTCGATCCCCGGCCCGTACGTGGTGGACCCGGCCGCGACACCGATGTTGATGTGGTTGAACGTCGCGTCGGCGTCGAGCTGGTCGAGGTCGATGTACAGGTTGTGCGCAACGACCGGGTTCTTCGGGTTGGTTCCGGCCTTCAGCTTGAGTGTCACGTCGCCGATCGGCGTCGGGATCACTACCGACTGGCACAGCCCGGTGATGGTGGCGTCGGTGAACGCCGACACCGCGACCGGCACGGGCCCCTTGCCGCTGGGGACGTCGAGCGCGCCGTACTGCTCGAAGCCCTCACCGTGCAGGGTCTCCGCGGTGACCTTGAACTGCTGGCCCGACACGCTGAACGACGCGGCGAGCGCGCCTTGAGCCAGCGCCACGCCTATCGCGGCGGTGGCCGCGACACTGGGCACCATGACGACGGCGAACCGGCGCCATCTGGTACCGCCACGAACGTGCGATTCCATGTTTCCTCCTTCTCGGACGTACATCTCCGGCCGGGAGTTCGTGTCCTGGCCTGGGATGGGAGAAGTGCTACGTCCTCGGGAAGGAGAGCGCCGGGCTGGGCGATGCCGTCCGTCCGGAAGGGGGCCCCGCGGGACTCCCTGCGCAGTCCGGACGGCGATGTCCGAAACGTCGGCGATCACCCCCGAGCGACAACCACTGGCCACGCTCTCGCGCAACCTGCTGGACAGGCTCCATCCGGTTCCATCCGCTGGACGGAGACCCCCCTGTCCCGGAGACGCGGCGGTTGCCGCGCACTCCCGCTCGGCGGGGACCCGTTGGCCGCTGGCGCCGACTGGCTGCCGGGGCATTGGCTACGGACCGAGCTTGGCCGATCGTGGTCCATTCCCGGCCGACACACAAGGGGATCGTTACTAGCGAGTAACGGATGAATGCCGCAGGCGGGATCGCCCCATGGGGCGATCTCACGCCGAGTAGCGGAATCGGGGGTGGTGAAGTCCGGCATATACGGCCATCGGCCGCCAAATCGGGGCCGCGATCTCACCGGTGGTGACAGGGACCGTCGATTGTCACGGTTTGATAAAGAGCGGTCGCCGTATCGCTAAATCTCTGCGCGTCCGGCGGTTTCAGAACCGGCGCGCGAGGGCCGCGCCGGGCGCCTCAGAAGGCGCCCGGCCGGGCCGCGCGGTCAGAACAGCACCCTGGCCAGCGCGGTGCGCGCGCCGGCCACCCGGGGGTCGTCGGAGCCGATGACCTCGAACAGTTCGAGCAGCCGCAGCCGTACGGTGTCGCGCTCCTCGCCGAACGTACGGCGGACGGTGTCCACCAGGCGGCTGAACGCGTCCTCCACATGGCCGCCGACCAGGTCGAGGTCGGCCGCGGTGAGCTGCGCCCGCACATCGCCCGGCGCTTCGGCCGCCGCCGCGCGCGCCGCCTGCGGGTCGACGCCCTGGACCCGGTCGAGCAGTTCGGCCTGGGCCAGGCCGAGCTTGGCCTCGGCGTTCGCCGGCTCGTCCGCGAGCACCTCGCGGTACGCGCGGATGGCGCCGTCCAGGTCGCCCGCGTCCAGCGCGTCATGGGCCGCGCTCAGCGCCAGCTCCTGCGGGGTGGCCGGGCGCGGCGGGGCGGGCGGGGCGGCCTCCTGCGCGGCGGCCGCGGCCCCCGGGTCGACATCAGGGCCGACGATGCCGAACCGCTGCTCGGCGACCGCGATCAACTGGTCGAGGACCTCGGTGACCTGGTCCTCGGGCGCCAGGCCCTGGAAGAGCGGCATCGCCTGCCCGGCCAGTACCGCGAAGACCGCGGGCACCCCCTGAACGCCGAACTGCTGGAAGAGCATCTGGTTGGCGTACACCTCGGCGGTGGCCAGCACGAACCGGCCGCGGTATTCGCCGGCCAGGCGTTCGAGGACGGCGTTGAGCTGCTTGCTCTGCTCGGCCTGGTCGGCCCAGAAGCTGATGACGACCGGGACCTCGGCGGAGCGTTCGAGCACATCGCTCTCGAAGGTCGCCTCGGTCACCTCGATGACGAGCGGGGAAGCGGCGGTGGTGTCGGCGCCGGCGTCCTGCCGCTGCGCCCTGGCCTGCTCGGCCTTCACCTTGGCCTCACTGGCCGCCTTCACCGCGGCGAGGTCGACCACGCCGCTCATGGACATGTTCCGTGGCTGCATGAGGCAATCCTCCCCCCTCCTGGACCCGAACGTGCACAGACCCGGGATCAGGCCCGGCTTCCCCGCGGGTTCGCGGGTTCCCCGACCACCCGGTCGTGTACTGCCGTACTGCTGCGGTGGTACGGATCCCCATCCGCACCGGCGTGGTTGTCGCTGGCTGCCGCATCATGTTTCGCTACGTGCCGTAGCGTAACTGGGCCTGGATCTTCGGCGCTGCGGCACACGCTGTGATACCGCTCACTCGTCACGCTACCTACCGGCCGGTATGGTCCGGCTTATGTGCCCTTTCTCCCCCGGCAGACGCACCGGCCGCCCGCGAAGTGCCGACCTGGACCGCGCGATCCTGGCGGCCACCAGGACCGCGCTGGCGGAACAGGGCTGGGGAAGGCTCACGCTCGGCGACGTCGCCGCCCGCGCCGGGGTGGCCAAGACGACCCTCTACCGGCGCTGGGCGGGCAAGAACGAGCTGGTGGTCGACGCGGTCGCCGCGCTCTTCGAGGAGCAGCTGGAGCTGCCCGACCTCGGCAGCCTGGAGGCCGACATCCAGGGCGTGGTGCTGCGCTTCGCCGACCTCCTCAACCGGCCCGAGACCAGGACCGCGCTGATGGCGGTGATCGCCGAGGCCGCCCACGACGACGCGCTGCGGCTGCGGATCCGTGAGGCGATCGTGGACCGGCAGAAACACCTGGTGGTGCTGGGCAGGAAGCGCGCCCAGGAGCGCGGCGAGATCCCGCCGGAGGACAGCGCCGCGGGGCCCGCGCGGGACAACCTGGTCTTCGACGTGGTCGCCGGCGCGGTGGTGCACCGGGTGATGGTCAGCTCCGAGCCGGTCGACGAGGAGTGGGCGGGCCGGCTCGCCGTGCTCCTCGTCGTCGGTCTCGCCGGCCTGCACACCGCTCAGGACCTGATCTGACGCGCCCCGTCCAGGACCCGATCCGACGCACACCGCTCAGGACCCGATCCGACGCACACCGTCCAGGACCTGGCCCGAAGCGTGCTCCGTGCTCAGGTCCTGCGGTGCGTGGGCGCTTCGCGTACGGCCGAGCCCACCGCCTCGGCCACGCCGGCGGCGAAGTGGTCGAACTCCCCCGCCATGACGCCCTTGACGAATGCCTCCCATTTCGCCGGGGTGGTCACGGCCACCACGTCCGGCTGCTCTGTCTCCCTGATGTAGACCATCCCGTCGTCGCCGACGGTCGCTTCGAGGGCCACACACGTCCTTTCCTGGAGAGCGGGTCGGTCGGCCCCGAATCTACCGATCGCCGCCAGCTCCAGGTCAGCGCCGACGGGGCGGACGGAGGGACGCGGAGGGCGCTCAGAAGCGGGCGGGCTCCACGTATGTGCCCCACTCCTCACGCAGCACGCCGCAGATCTCGCCGAGGGTGGCCTCGGCCCGTACCGCGTCGAGCATCGGCGCGATCATGTTGCCGCCGGACCTGGCCGCGGCCAGTATCGCGTCGAGCCCGCGGCGGGCCGCCGCGTCGTCCCTGGCCGCACGGCGGTCGGCCAGCACCCGCACCTGGTCGCGCTCCACCTCGTGGCCGACCCGCAGGATCTCCAGGTCGCCGGTGACCGAGCCGTGGTGGCAGTTGACGCCGACGACCCGCTTGTCGCCCTTCTCCAGGGCGCGCTGGTACTGGAACGCGGACTCGGCGGTCTCCCCGGTGAAGTAGCCGTCCTCGATTCCGCGCAGGATGCCGGAGGTGATCGGGCCGACCGGGTGATTGCCGGCGGGTACGGCGCGGGCGCCCAGCTCCTTGATCCGGTCGAAGATCCTTTCGGCGTCCCGCTCGATCCGGTCGGTCAGCGCCTCCACGTACCACGAGCCGCCGAGCGGATCGGCGACGTTGGCCACGCCGGTCTCCTCCATCAGCACCTGCTGGGTGCGCAGCGCGATCTCGGCGGCCTGCTCGCTGGGCAGCGCCAGCGTCTCGTCCAGCGCGTTGGTGTGCAGCGAGTTCGTCCCGCCGAGCACCGCGGACAGCGCCTCCACGGCGGTGCGCACCACGTTGTTGTACGGCTGCTGGGCGGTCAGCGAGACACCGGCTGTCTGGGTGTGGAAGCGCAGCCACTGCGCCTTGTCCGAGGTCGCTCCGTAGACGTCCCGCATCCAGCGCGCCCAGATCCGCCGGGCGGCGCGGAATTTGGCGATCTCCTCGAAGAAGTCCAGGTGCGCGTCGAAGAAGAACGACAGGCCGGGCGCGAACGCGTTCACGTCCAGGCCGCGGCTCAGGCCCAGTTCCACATAGCCGAAGCCGTCGGCGAGCGTGTACGCCAGCTCCTGCGCGGCCGTCGCGCCCGCCTCGCGGATGTGGTATCCGGAGACCGACAGCGGTTTGTACGCCGGGATGGACGCGGCGCAGTGCTCCATCAGGTCGCCGATCAGCCGCAGGTGCGGGCCGGGTTCGAAGAGCCACTCCTTCTGGGCGATGTACTCCTTGAAGATGTCGGTCTGCAGGGTGCCGTTCAACACCGAGGGATCGACGCCCTGCCGCTCGGCGGCGACCAGGTACATGCAGAAGACCGGGACGGCGGGTCCCGAGATGGTCATGGAGGTGGTGACGTCGCCCAGCGGGATGTCCCGGAAGAGCACTTCCATGTCGGCGGCCGAGTCGATCGCCACCCCGCAGTGCCCGACCTCGCCGAGCGAGCGCGGGTCGTCGGAGTCGCGGCCCATCAGGGTGGGCATGTCGAAGGCCACGGACAGCCCGCCGCCGCCGTTGGCCAGGATCGTGCGGTAGCGCTCGTTGGTCTGCTCGGCATTGCCGAACCCGGCGAACTGCCGGATCGTCCAGGTCCTGCCGCGGTAGCCGGTCGCGTGCAGCCCCCGGGTGAAGGGATACTCCCCCGGCCAGCCGATCCGCTCGAATCCGGGCACCTCGGCGCCGGGCGGCGGGCCGTACACCGGGTCGACCGGGTCGCCGGACAGCGTGCTGAAATCGGCCTCCCGCTTGCGGGCCGAGTCGTACCGGGCCTGCCAGCGCAGGCGCCCTGCCTCAATGCCTTCAGCGTCCATACCGCTAATTTACTAGGACGTCCAAGTAAATGTCGATGAGGCGCGGCCCACCAGCACGGCGGGCCGGGCGTCGCGGCGCGTCAGACCTTGACCGGCTCGGCGGGCTCCGGCTCCACGATCCGCGGGGTCAGCTCCCGGGTGACCCGGCGCTCCACGAAGAAGGCCGCGGTGGGGATGGTGCCCGCGAGCAGCACCCACGCGATACGGCCGAGCGGCCACTTCGCCTTGTAGCACACCTCGAAGGCGCAGATCAGGTAAACCGGGTACAGCCAGCCATGGGCGGTGCCGACGTAGAGGACGAGGTCGTCGGCCCCGC
This sequence comes from Streptomyces sp. IBSBF 2435, assembly GCF_036815005.1. Classification (NCBI taxonomy): domain Bacteria; kingdom Bacillati; phylum Actinomycetota; class Actinomycetes; order Kitasatosporales; family Streptomycetaceae; genus Streptomyces; species Streptomyces sp. IBSBF 2435. The sequence goes on from NZ_JAJSYW010000076.1 coordinate 15,465, forward strand.
CGATGTCCAGCAGGTACTTGCCGATGACCCCGAGGGTGAGCACGACCAGCAGGACGGCCGTCACATAGGCCATCACGCGGTAGCGGGTCAGCACGCTTCGTTTCATGCCAAGCAGCCTAACCGGTACGTTTCCGGCGCCGATGTCACCCCCTGGCGCCCGGCGGGCGTCAGCCCGTCCCCTGCTGGTCGGTCCTCCTGCTCACTCCCCCCGCGGACGACCTCATCCCCCGGGCCGGCCACTGCGGGAGCCCGGGCGTCAGCCCACACCGATACTGGTCGGTCCTCCTGCTCACTCCCCCCGCGGACGACCTCATCCCCCGGGCCGGC
>NZ_JAJSYW010000076.1:15891-29319 GCF_036815005.1 Streptomyces sp. IBSBF 2435
CACTGCGGGAGCTCGGGCGTCAGCCCTCCTCGAAGTCCCCCGCCGCTATCCGCAGCGGCCGCAGCAGCGCGAAGATCTCGCCGCACTCCTCCGCGTCGTAGACGCCCAGGCCGAAGTCCATCGACATCAGGTCGCGGGTGGCGGACTCGACGATCTCGCGGCCCCTGTCGTTGATCGAGGCGAGGGTGCCGCGGCCGTCGTTGGGGTTGGGGCGCTTGTCGACCAGGCCGGCCGCGACCAGCCGGTCGACGGTGTTGGTGACCGAGGTGGGGTGCACCATCAGCCGCTCGCCGATCTTGGACATCGGCAGTTCGCCGGCCTTGGAGAAGGTGAGCAGCACCAGCGCCTCGTAGCGCGCGAAGGTGAGTCCGTACGGTTTGACGACCGCGTCCACCTGGCCGAGCAGGATCTGCTGGGCGCGCATGATCGAGGTGATCGCGCCCATGGACGGTACCCCGCCCCAGCGCCGGGCCCACAGTTCGTCTGCGCGGGCGATCGGATCGAAGGGCAGGCTCAGGGGCTTTGACACAGGCCTGAGCCTACCCGCCGGTCACATACTGGGCACAGGTATCTCGTCAGGCGAGAGCGCTGAGCGCGTGCCACTGGTCCGCGCTGAGATTCCACTCGCCGTACCCGTTGCCCTTGTCGACCACCGCCCGGCTGGAGCCGGTGGCGATGACCAGGTCGCCGCGGGTGGCCCGGTCGAAGAACCACTTGGCGTCCGCGTTGCTCATCCCGATGCACCCGTGGCTGCCGTTCCGCCGGCCCATCAGCGCGTCGTTCCAGGGGGCGGCGTGCACGAAAGTGCCCGAGGAGGTGATGCGGACCGCGTTCTTGACGTCCTCGTCGTAGAAGTCGGCCGCGTCCTTGTCGGTGGCGATGCCCACCGACGCCGAGGTCATCCGGACGGCGGACTGCTTGGTCATCACGACCATCTTGCCGTTCCAGGTCGGGTAGGCGGTGCTGCCGGCCGAGATCTTGAAGTTCTTGACCGTGCGGCCGTTCTCGGTGACCCGCAGGGTGTGCGCGGCGAGGTCCGCGTACGAGATGCGGGCGGTGCCGATACGGAAGGTGTCGTGGACGTCCCGGCGCAGGAAGCGCCCGCCGCCGGTGTCGATGCCGCTGAGCTTGGCCGTCAGCGTGACCTTCGTACCGGTGGGCCAGTACGTGTCCGGCCGCCAGTCCACCCGCTGGACACCGGTGAGCGGGTCGGTCAGCCAGCCCCAACTGCCGTGCACCGCCGGGGTGGTGGTGAGGGTCAGTGCCTTCTCGACGGCCGCCTTGTCGGTGACGGGCTTGTCGAAGGCCAGCGAGACCGGCAGGCCGACGCCCACGACCGCGTTGTTGAGCGGGGTCGGGGTGACGCCGTTGACCTTGGCGGCGGCGGCCGTACGGAAGGTGCTGGTGGTCGTCGTCCGCTTGCCCGCGGGGTCGGCCGCGGTGGCGGTGACGGTGTAGGCGGCGCCCGGCGTCATCGTGCGGTCCGAGGTCCAGGTGTGCCCCGCCGGGTCGAGGGCGCCGCTGACGGCGACCGGGTCGACGTCGCCCGCCGCCTTGCCCTGCGGGATGACGGTGACGCTGCCGAGGGTGCCGCCGGTGACGGTGACCCTCACCGGGGAGCCGGGGGCGATGCCGTCCCTGCCCGTGGCCGGGGTCACGCTGACGTGGGGGCCGGCCGCGGTCTTCCCCCCTCCGGCCCTGCCGGGCGGATCGCCGCCGGACGCGCTGTCGTGGCCGCCGCACGCGGCTGCGCCGAGCACGAGGCCCAGCAGGACGGCGGGCACGGTGAGCGCCCGGGAACGGGGACGGCGGGGAATGCGTACGGGATACACGGCGGTCGGATTCCTTGTCAGCAGCTGGCGGTCGGGGGGATGTCACCGGCGGCGGTGGCTCTGCTCCTGGCGCCGGCCTTTGCGGTGCCCGCGGCGGCGCCCTTGCCCGTACCGCCGCTCACGGGCGGCGCGGTGACGGCCAGCCGGGCGAGCGACGCGGCGATGCACGCGGCGACGCCGCTGTCCTGCAACTGGCTCTCCGGGTAACCGGGCGTGGTGACGAACAGCACGGCGACATAGGGGCCTTGGCTTTCCACCCACGCGGCTACCCCGGGCTGCTCCTTCGATGTCCCCCAATACAGGTCGGCCTGCCCCGGGAGTGTCTGTTCGCCGGTGGGCTGCGGCAGCCCGATCCCGCACAACGCCTGCATCCGCTTGCGCAGCGCGCGAGACTGCCCGGTCGCGGTGGCGGCGTCGGGAAAGGCGTACAGCCGGTAGCTCGCGAGCGCCGAGGACTGCTGGACCAGATACGCCCGGGTCGCCTGCGCGCTCACCGCCGCCAGCGGAGCCGCGTCGCAGGGCGGCGGGTACTTCAGCGTCTTCTCGGGCACCACCGACCACCGCCACTTGACGGAGTACGGCAGCGCGTCGGCCGGCAGCAGTTCCGCGACGAGCCGTTCCCGCAGCGGGGACGGCTCGCGCGTGGCTGTCGCGCCGCTCGCGGGGGCCGTGGCGCCGGAGTCGCGGCGGGCCTCCAGCTGCCAGCCGCAGACGGTGAGGGCCAGCGCGGCGGCCATGCCCGCGCAGGCGGCCCTGCGCCGGGTCCTGCGGCGCTCACCGCGCCGGCGAGCGGCCTGCGGACCGGCGAGGACGACCAGAAGTTCGGCGTCGCGGGCCAGCTCCCGCAGCCGGTCGTCCAGCTCGTCAGCCATGGAGGGGCACCTCTTCCGAGTGTCGTCGCCCGGGGGCGTCCGGTTCTGGGTCTGCGGGCTCGGGTTCGTCCCTGAGCAGGGCGCCGAGGGCCTTGCGGCCCCGGCTCAGCCGGGCTCTGACGGCGGCGGGCGACACGCCGGTCTCGCGGGCGATCTCCTCGACCGGCAGGTCGAGGAGGTGGTGCATCACCACGGCCGTGCGCTGGTCGTCGCCGAGCGCGCGCAGCGCTGCGACCAGGGCGACCCGGTCCGGGGCGAGGTCCGGGGCGTCCGGGGGCGGGCCGTGCCGGAACTGGGCGCGCATCCGGTTGCGCGCCTTGCGCCAGGTGCTCACCGCGAGGCGCAGCGCGACGGTTCTCACCCAGGGGGCCGGGTCGCCGTCGGCGGTCAGCGCGGGCCAGCGCAGCCAGGCTCGCGCGTACGCCTCCTGGACCGCGTCCTCCGCCTCCGCGAGGTCGCCGGTCACGGCGAACACGACGGCGATCATTCGTTTCGCCGTCGCGGCGTAAAAGGCGTCGAAGTCGGTGGTCCGCTCCGCGGGTCCGAGATGTGCCGTCATGTACGTTGCCCTCCCGCTACTTACACGCGGGAGCCCGACCTTTTGTGACGCCGCCTACGCCACGAATTATCGTCCGCGCCACCGAGGGCCTGCCCTCTGCCGCAGAGGGGGCGTGCCAGGGGCGGCCCAGCCCGGACGGCGCGGCGGACGCCGGGAAGGTCCAGGGGGCATCCCCTGAGGCGGGCGAACCGTCAGCGGGAGCGAGCTTCGCGCAGGTGCGCGGCCACCGGTGTCAGCGCCTCGCGGTACGCGGTGAGCCCCTGCGTCGGGATGAGGTCGATGAAATGCGCCCGCACCGACGCCACATGCCGCGGAGCGACCTGCCGCATCGTGTCCCAGCCCTGCTCGGTGAGTACCGCGTACAGCCCGCGGCGGTCGGACTCGCAGTTCTCCCGCCGGACGAACCCGGCGGCCTCCATGCGGGTGATCTGGTGCGAGAGCCTGCTCTTGGACTGCAGGGTCGACTTCGCGAGGTCGCTCATCCGCATCCGCCGGTCCTCGGCCTCCGACAGGTTCACGAGGATCTCGTAGTCGTTGTTGGTCAGGCCGAAGGGCTGCAGGTCGCGCTCCAGCTGATACATGAGCAGCCGGCTGACGTCGAGGTGGATGCGCCAGGCGCGCTGCTCTTCCTCGGTGAGCCAGGAGGGGGCGCTTTCCGCGGTCTCGGTGGTCATACGGGCGATTCTACCGTCCGTTGAAAGCAGAATGACCGCCAGGGTAGCGGTGTGATCACCGTACGCAGCGAAACCGCCCGCTAGACGCCCGCCCCCGGCACCCCCGGGCCGGCCGTGCCGGGCACCCCGCCGGTGGCGGCGGCGGACATCAGCTCCTCCGTGGACTGGAGCAGTACCTGCCCCGCCCCGGTGAACTCGAACTGGTGCTCCTCGCCCGAGGTGCCGCCGATTCCGGTGAGCGCCCTGATGCCGCCGAGGACGCCGCGCATGTAGGCGTGGTCGTAGTGGTGGCAGGGGCTGGGGCAGTCCGCCCAGCCGACGAGGGCCTGCGGGTCGACCCGGATCGGCGGTTCCACGAAGTGCACGGCCCCGTTGGAGGCGGCGACGAATTTGCCGGTGCCGATGAGGGTGAGGAAGCCCGGGATGATCGACTGCTTGAGCGCGAGGCCGGGTTGGAAGGCCAGCAGATTGCCCGAGCGGATGGTGAGGTTGCCGTTGTCGAGGTCGTAGGAGTTGATGTCGTACGCCCGGTCGGCGAGCAGCATCTTGCCGCGGCCCTGGGCGACGACCCAGGCGGCGGCGTGCAGCGGCGAGTGGAAGTTCGCGGCGACGAGGTGGTCGAGCGGGCCGTGGCCGATGCCGTGGAAGTCGATCTGCCCGTAGTAGGCGATCATCTTCCCCTTCTGCAGGAACCACTGGCCGTCGAGGTCGACGCAGAAGGCGTACGCGTTGACGTTGTCGTCGGCCGGCAGGGTGTAGGGGTCGTGGACGACCGGGCCTTCACCGTAGGTCATAGCTTCTCCTCCGACGCCTGCACGTAGACCATGCCCTGGCCGCTGAGTTCGAGTTGGAAGGCCTCGCCCGAGCCGCGGCCGACCATCTCGCGCCAGCCGACGGCGGTGGCCAGCTTGTTGCGTACGTCGCCGCGGTGGGCGACGTAGGCCTGCGGGTCGACGTGGACGGGGCGGCCGGGGGTGATGGGCAGTTCGAAGACGCCGCCGTGGGCCATGACGGCGACCGAGCCCTTGCCCTGGAGGGTGGTGGTGAACAGGCCCTGCCCGGTGACCTGGCCGCGTATCACGCCCATCACACCGCCCTGCGAGCCCATGAACATCGTGCCCTGGGCGAGGGAGCCGTCGAAGGCGAGCAGCCGGTCGGCCTCGACGTAGAGGGTCTCGCCGGCCAGGTCGACGGTGTGGATGTGGTGGCCGCCGTGGCCGAACATCACCAGGCCGTCGCCCTCCACGGTCATCAGCGGGGTCGCCTCGTTGGCGACCCGGCGGCCGATCATCGACATGACACCGCCCTGCCCGCCGACGATGCTGGGGGTGAAGGAGACGGCGCCGCGGTAGGCGAGCATCGCGCCGCGCTGGCTGAACATCCGCTGGCCGGGCACGATCCGTGCCTCCACCAGCTTGGAGTTGATCCGGGTGAAGGTCATCTAGATCTGCCCTCCGACCGTGTTGCGCTCGCTGGGCTGGACGTAGACCAGGCCCTCGCCCTCGAAGTGGATCTGGAAGCTCTCGCCCGAGCCCTCGCCGATCAGGGTGCGCAGGCCGACCGAGGAGCGCAGCTGCTGGCGCAGGCTGCCGGTGTGGGCGACGTAGGCGCCGGGGTCGACGACCAGCGGGGTGCCGGCCGTCACGCGTAGCACGATGGCCGGGCCGTCGGACATGATCGCGGCCTGCCCGCTGCCCTCCACGGTGGTGGTGAACAGGCCGTTGCCCTGCGAGGCGCCGCGCAGGCCGGTGAAGGTGGTGCCGGTGCGCAGGCCGGGCTCGGTGACCAGCAGGTTGCTCGCCTCGACGTGCAGCTTGTCGCCGGTGAGGCGGACGAGGTTGATCTCGGTGGCGCGGTCGGCGAACCAGCAGGTGCCGCGGCCCTTGACCTCCATCACCTCCATCGCCTCGCCGGTGATCCGCCGGGTGACCAGGCCGCGCAGGCCCTCGCCGCCACCTGTCATCTTCTTGAACGTCATGTCACCGTCGTAGGCGACCATGGCGCCCTTCTTCGCCTTGACGGCGTCACCCGCCAGGTCGACGGCGAGCACCCGGGAGCTCTGGAGCCGGAAGGTCGCCATGGGTCAGCTGCTGCTGCCGGCCGACGTACGCGGGCGTACCGGCAGCGGCTCGGGCGGCTCGCCGCTGTCGCCGGCCGCCTCCTTGACCTCCAGCAGCGAGGCGCTGCGGCGCTCGGCCTCGAAGGCCGCGTGGCCGCCGCGCAGCCCGAACAGCCGCTTGCCGAGCAGGATGTAGAGGACGGCGAGCACGTTCAGCGCGAGGGTGCCGATCTTGAAGTAGCTGACCTTCTCGGTGAGCTCGTAGACCTCAAGGGGGAGGAAGGCGGCGGTGGCGACGACCGTCAGGTACTCGGCCCAGCGCTTGGCCCACCACAGGCCGAAGCCCTCGATGATCTCGATCAGCGCATAGCCCAGCAGGGCGGCGGCGACGATCTGCAGGGTGGACTTCTTGTAGTCGAAGGTCTTGCGGATGGTGTCGACGACCGGCGAGTGGTCCAGGTCGTAGTGGAAGTGGTCGGCGACCGGCTTGAAGGCGGTGAGGTCGTCCTCGAAGAGCTTGTGGACCGCGTCCTGGGAATTGCTGAACCTCCACACCGCCCAGGCGGCCAGCACGATCAGCAGCCCGCGCAGGATCCGCTCGATTGCGAGGAAGCGCAGGATGAACAGATCGCGCAGCGCCCGGCCGCGCGGCACCAGCGGCGCCTGGTCGGCGGGTCCCGAGCCGTGCGGCTCGCCCAGCACGAAGTCACCGCAGCGCAGGCAGCGCCACACCTCGCCGACCGCGGTGCTGGCGTGCAGCCGGCCGCGCAGCCGCAGGTCGTCGGGCGCGTAGGTGATGTGGCCCTTGCGGGCGCAGTGCCGGCGGTCCCAGTCGTAGTTCATCGTGTGTCGGTCCCCGTTGGGTGATCGGTGCCGCCTCGTACGGACCGGGGCGGCGTCGTGCGGGCGTCGTGGCTGTCGTGGCTGTCGGAGTACGTACAGGTGTCGTGCACAGGGACGCTATCGCCCGCCGGAAGGTTTCCTACCCCGGGGGCGGCGCGTCGATTCGGAGCGGTGATAATGGGACAGACCTTGTGATCGCGTTCACAAGATCTGCCGTCCCTGCGGCAGTCCCGCTGACAGCGGCGTCGCCCGTTCCGTCCGACAGTGAGGTTCCCGTGGACCTGAAGACCGCCGGCGCTCTGCGCCGGCTGCGCCTGATCTCCGCCCCCGAGGCCGTCTCCTTCCTGCTGCTGCTGGTCTGCTCGGTGCTCAAGCGCACCACGGACTTCGACGCGGTGCCGGTGATGGGCATGGTGCACGGCGTGCTGTTCGTCGGCTACGTCGTGCTGTGGGCGCTGGCCTGGAACCGCGTCCGGTGGGGCCTGGGGCGGGCGGTGCTGCTCTTCGTGCTGTCGGTGCTGCCCACCGGCGGCTTCTTCGCCGAGCGCACGCTGGCCCGCGAGTGCGAGGACGTGGTCGTCGCCGCCCGCGCCGGTGCGCAGGAGGCGGTCGGCGCATGATCGTCGCCTTCTCGATCACCCCGCTCGGCGTCGGCGAGGACGTCGGTGAATACGTCGCCGACGCGGTGCGGGTGGTCCGCGAGTCCGGGCTGCCGAACCGTACGGACGCGATGTTCACCTCCGTCGAGGGCGACTGGGACGAGGTGATGGACGTGGTGAAGCGGGCGGTCGCCGCGGTCGAGGAGCGGGCGCCGCGGGTGTCGCTGGTCCTCAAGGCGGATCTGCGGCCCGGGGTGACGGACGGGCTGGACTCCAAGGTGGCCACCGTGGAGCGTTATCTGGCCGGTTGAGGTCCGTTTCCGGACATCTTCCCGTAGCACAACGGTCAAACTTTCGTCACGTAAGAACGGCTCGGGGACTACAGCCGGACAACGCCGGTCAGCGGCGGGAGCCGGCCTACAGCGGTCCCCCGGTGGCGAGCGCGATGCCCAGCGCGGTGCGCTCGTAGAGCACCTGGTGCCCGTAGCGGCGGGACGTCAGCAGGCCCGCGTCGCGCAGCACCGCGAGGTGCGAGGACACCGACGACATCGCCATGACGTGCCGGTGGGCCAGCGCCGTGGTGGTGCTGGGGGCGTCGAGGCCGCTCAGTATCGCCGCCCGGTTGGCGCCCAGCAGCCGGACCAGGGTGGTGGACGCGGTCGGCCCGCCGGGCGCCCACAGGCCGCCGATGCCGCGCGCCGGGTAGACCACCAGCGGCTGCCAGGGCGGGTCGAAGGCGCTGCCCGCCTCGGGCCAGAAGAAGACGCTGGGCACCAGCACCAGGCCGCGCCCGCCGGGCTCGGGCAGCGGTCCCATCGCGCCCGCGGTGGTCAGCGCGCCCTCCGACCAGTGCAGTTTCGGGTGCAGCCCGGTGAAGAGCCGCTGCATGCCGCCGTCGGCGAGCCGTCTGGCGTGGTAGGCGACATCGGCCTCCAGCACCGCCCGCAGCCGCGGCCAGTGCGGGGCGAGCAGCGCCGCCCACACGTGCTCGTACAGCCCCGCCAGCTGCCGTACGGTGCCCGCCGGGTCGGCCAGCATGGCGCGGCCCCTGCGGGTGTCGGCGGCACCCGGGGTCTGGGCGAGCGCGGCGGCGATCTGCCGCCTGGCCACGTCGGGCGGGGTGGCCCTGACGATGTCCAGCTCCTCGTCGAGCCCGGCGAGCGGCGCCTCTGGCACGGGCTGGAGGAAGTCGGGGCCGTAGCCGTGCTCGGGGGCCAGCAGCCACAGCGGGGCGAGCTCCAGACCGGCCGCGGCGGCTCTCACCTGGCGCAACCACGGCAGGTGGTGGCCGTGCCGGTCGGGGCGGGACAGCGTACGCACCGCGCCCTGTGCCTCGCGCAGCGGAGAAATGGCGAAACGGCACCTCAGCAGGTCCTCAGCCGCAAATCGCATGCGAAGCGACATCATGACCCCCAAGATTCGGCTGCGCGCGAAAGACTACACGTGGGACCCCTGTGGCTCCAGGGTGATGGCATGACAACGGACAGCGAGCACCCTCCACGTGGTGTCAAACCCGCTTCGCCGGCCGGAGAAGAACACGTGAACACCCACGTGAAGACCGCGGAGAACACCGCCCACACCCCGGGCGGCGACAGCGACACCCCGATCGGATACGGTGCCGTCTTCTCCGTTCGCGAATTCCGGCCCATTTTCGCCGCTCATGTGTTGTCACTGCTCGGCGGCGTCCTCGCCGAGGTCGCGCTCGCCGTCCTGGTCTTCGCCGAGACCGGCTCCGCGGTGCTGTCCGCGCTGGTTTTCGCCCTCACCTACCTGCCCTACGCGCTCAGCGGCCTGCTGCTGTCCGGTATCGCCGACCGCTATCCGGCCCGCCGGGTCCTGGTGACCTGCGACCTGCTGTCCTGCGCCTGCGTCGCAGCGATGGCGGTACCCGGGGCGCCGGTGCTGCTGCTGTTCGCGCTGCGGGTCGCCGTCTCGCTGATCGCCCCGCTGTTCACCGGCACCCGGGCGGCCAGCCTGGCCGACATCCTGGAGGGCGAGCGCTACGTGCTCGGCCGGTCGCTGGTGCGGATCGTGGCCCAGGGCTCGCAGATCGCCGGCTTCGGGCTCGGCGGCCTGGTCCTGGTGTGGCTGTCCCCGCGCTCCGCGCTGCTGCTGACCGCGTGTACGTTCGCCGGCTCCGCGCTGCTGCTGCGGATCGGCACCGCGGACCGCCCGGCCCGGGCCACCGGCAGCGGGCGGCTGATGCGCGAGTCCATCGCCTCCGCCGGGCGGCTGATGGCCGACCCGCGGATCAGGGCGCTGCTGCTGATGTGGTGGGTGCCGCCGATGTTCTTCATCGTCGCGGAGGGCCTGGCGGCGCCTTTCGCCAAGGCCGCCGGAATCGGCACGGTCGGCTTCGGCCTCTTCCTCGCGGCGATGCCCGCGGGCACCGCGGTGAGCGAGGTGCTGGCCGGCACCTTGCTGTCGCCGGCGGCCCGCGACCGTATCGTGCTGCCGCTCGCGGCGATCTCGCTGCTGCCGCTGGTCTTCTTCGCCGTCGACCCGTCGCTGCCGCTGGCCCTGGTGCTGCTGGTGCTCACCGGGCTGAGCGCGGCCTACGCGCTGGGCATGGACAAGTGGTTCGTCACCGATGTGCCCGACCAGATGCGCGGACAGGCCATGTCGCTGCTGGGCGCCGGGCTGATGACACTCCAGGGCCTCGGCATCACGGTCGGCGGCGCCCTGGCCGAATGGGCGCCGCCCTACGCGGTCATCGCGGGCGCGGGGGCCTGCGGCACGCTGAGCGTGCTGCTGGTGCTGCGGTCGGTGCGGCGCACCCGGGGGATGCCCGCGGTGCGACCCGTCTGACGGCGTACCGGGCTGCGAGCGGGGCGAAAGGATTCAGCGGCGGGTGAGATACGCGTGCATCGCCCGGTGCAGCGCCTTGTTCACCGCGCCCTGGAGCGGCAGCTCCCACTCCCCCACCGTCTCCACCGCCTCACCGCCGGTGCCCAGCTTCCAGCGCAGCAGCCCGTACGCGCGGGACGCCGGGTCGAGGTCGTCGGGCACCCCGCGCATGTCGTAGACCGCCGCGCCCGCCAGCAGCGCGTCGCACAGCATCCGCCATTGCAGCGCGTTGCTCGGCCGCACCTCGCGCCGGTGGTCGGCGGACGCGCCGGTCTGGTACCAGACGCGGTTGCCGTCCGGGGCGGTCAACAGGGTGTGGGCGGCGAGCAGTTCGCCCTGGTGGCGGGCGGTGTAGAGGTGCATGCGGCCGGGCTGCTCGGCGTTCAGCTCGGCATATTGCCGCTGGTAGTAGTCCAGTCCGCGGCCGAGGTCGAAGCCGTCGCGGCGTTCGGTGATCCGCAGCAGCGCGTGGAAGGCGGGCAGGGCGTGCGGTCCCTCCACGCCGGTCCGCACGCCGGACTTGGCGGCCTTCTTCACATTGCGCCGCCACTCCTGGTTCAGGCCGGTCCACAGGTCGTCGAGGCCGCGCCCGGCCAGCGGCACCTCGAACACCAGGCGGGGCTGCGCGTCCCCGCCCTGCCCGTCCTCGCCGCACCGGCGCCAGCCGGACTCGCGCAGCCGGTCGGCGACGGCGGCGCCCAGCGGCCCGACCAGGTCGGGCAGGATGTCGCCGACCCTGCGGCCCGGCCCGGCCGCGTCCTTGAGGGTCCGCGCCGACCAGCGTCGGTAGGCCAGCGGCGGCCCCATCCGTACGACGAAGGCGCCGGTGCCGCGCAGGTGGTCGAGCAGCGGGTCGAGCCAGCGCTCCAGCTGCGGGTCCGCCCAGTCCACCCCGGGGCCCTCGGGCAGGTACGCGAAGAAGCGGCGTACTCCCGGCGGCCGGCGGTAGAGCACCAGCGCGGAGCCGACCAGCCGCTGGCCGCCGTCGAACCAGCCCAGGCTCTCGGCCCGCCAGCCGGTCTTGACCCGGGCCCAGGCCGGAGTCTGCAGGAAGCTCGCGGTGTGGGCGCCGGGGCGCCGCAGGAAGGCCGCGTGGACGTCGGCGGGAATCGGGCGCAGCCGCAGCGCGGTGCGCTCGCCCACCGCGGACCGCGGGCGGTGGTCGGTGGTCATCGTCAAGGCGTCGTCCTCCGCTTAGGCGGCGGCCCCGGGCGGCCCGCTCACCACTGACACGCCTGTGCGGGACGGGAGGTGACAGGGATTTTCCCGACACCCCGGGGCCCTGGAGCGGCCCGCCGCGCATGGGCCAGACTGACGCCGTACACGGGGTGGGGGGCGGCCTGGGGCGCGGGGAACTGCGCGAGCGGCCGCGACGTCACCGCTGGCGGAGCACGGCCGCGGGCGGCGCCCACCCGGGTGTACGGGAAACGCGCGCCACGACGGCGCCACGGACACGAACCGGCCCGGACACCAACGGCGCCCGCGAGAACTGAGGTACGGGTTGACGACGACCGCGACCCCCCGTGGCCGCCGCGCCCATGCGAAGCCGTCGCTGCGCCGCAGCGGCACCGTCATGATGGCCGGCTCGCTCGCCTCGCGGGCCACCGGCTTCCTGCGGCTCGCGGTGATCACCGCCGCGGTCGGCACGGCGGCGTCAGGCGACGCCTTCGGAGTCGCCAACACCGTGCCGAACATCATCTACGCGCTGATGATCGGCGGCGCCCTCCAGTCCGTCTTCGTACCGGAGCTGGTCCGCGCCGCCAAGGAGCACCCCGACGCCGGGCAGGCGTACACGGACCGGCTGCTGACACTGTGCGCGGTCGGCCTCGTGCTGATCACCGCGCTCGCGGTGCTGGCGGCGCCGCTGCTGGTGTCCGCCTACGCACCGGACTTCAGCGGCGGGCAGCGCGATCTGACGGTGACGCTGGCCCGTTACTGCCTGCCGCAGATCCTCTGCTACGGCGTCTTCACGCTGCTCGGCCAGGTGCTCGGCGCCCGGGACCGGTTCGGCGCGATGATGTGGACGCCGGTGCTCAACAACGTGGTCGTCATCGCCGTGTTCTCCCTCTACCTCGGCCTGGCGCACGGCGGTATCGGCCACCGTGACGCGATGGTGCTGGGCCTGGGCAGCACCGCGGGCATCGCCGTGCAGGCGCTGGGCCTGCTGCCGTCGCTGCGGGCGGCCGGCTTCCGCTGGCACCCGCGGTTCGACTGGCGCGGCGCCGGGCTGACCCAGCCGCTGCGGGCCGCGGTCTGGACGCTGCTGCTGGTGCTGGTCAACCAGGCCGCCTACTGGGTCGTCACCCGGCTGTCCACCTCCGCGGGCCAGCACGCGCTGGCCGCCGGGCACCACGCGGGCGTCGGCTATGCCGCGTACAGCAACGCGTACAGCCTGTGGGTCGTCCCGCAGGGCATCGTCACCGTGTCGCTGGTGACCGCGCTGCTGCCGCGGATGAGCCGGGCCGCGGCCGACGGCGACCACGCGGCGATCGGCGCCGACCTGACCCGCGGGCTCAACACCTCCGGCACCGCCGTCGTGCCCGCGGTGCTGGCCTTCCTCACCCTGGCCCCGCAGATCACCGGCGTGGTCTTCCAGCACGGCGCCACGACCGACGCGGACGCCGCCGCCATCGGCTGGATGCTCAGCGCCTTCGCCCTCGGCCTGCCCGCCTTCGCGGGCCAGTATCTGCTGGCCCGCGGCTTCTACGCGCTCGGCGACACCCGTACGCCGTTCCTCCTCAACGTGCTGATCGCCGCCGTCAACGCCTCGCTGGCCGCGGCCTCGTACGCGCTGCTGCCGGCCCGGTGGGCGGTCACCGGCATGGCGGCCGGCTACGCGGTGGCCTGCACGGCCGGACTGCTCGCGACCTCCGCGCTGCTGCGCCGCCGGCTGGCGTGGCGCCCCCGGGTGCTGTCCCACCACCTGCGACTGCTCGCCGCCTTCCTCCCGGGCGCCGCCCTGTCCCTGTACGCCGCGCACTACTGCACCACCCGCTTCGGCACGGCCCTCCCCGGCGACCTGACCGGCCTCCTCCTGGGCACCACCGCCCTCCTCCTCCCGGCCCTGGCCCTGTCCCGCCCCCTGGGCCTGCGCATCGGGCGCGGGTGAACCGGCGGGCCCGCGGCTAGGCCCAGCGCACCTC
>NZ_JAJSYW010000077.1:0-43210 GCF_036815005.1 Streptomyces sp. IBSBF 2435
CACCCCAACTGGGGCTACCTGACCCCGCACGAGACCCGACAGCGGCACACCATCGCCGCATAAGAACGAGTGTCCGAGATCACGGGGAAACTTCAATGCTCCAACGGGCGAGGCGCCAGTGATGCGGCCTGCGGGCACGGCAGCAGGCCGCACTGGCAAAGTGGCGGCCGTGAGTAAGCCTTCGAACCACACGCCCGACATCGGAGCATTGAACTACGACGACCGGATCGACGTACCCGTCCTGCTGCGCGACGGGCCGGGCGGACGGCCGTGGAAGAAGTGGCGCACTGGGAAGGCGCAGGCGTGGGAGAGGCCAGGTCTCCCGGACACGGACGGCTGGTACCTGCCGACGACCACTTGGCGCGAGATCATCCACGCAGCCTGCAACGTGGGGCGGGACCTTACCCCATGGCTGGATACTCCGCAGATGGCGGCGGGGGAACTGGTGGCCCGGATCGCGCCGCTCTATGCGTTCCTCGCCCTCCACCAAGGACCCACACCTCACGCCTACAACGCAGGCCGCCGGCTGACCTCCAACCGTGTCCTGGAACGCGGGACGGAAGCGAGCGCCCGTGGCGCGTTCAGCTACCGGTTGGGCATGACGATGGCGGAATGGGTGTGCCAGCGGATGGGACTGGGCCAGACCTTCAACCTGGAAGACAGCTGGCCCGCCGATGTCGAGGACCCAGCCGCAAAGCTGAAAAAACTCAAGGGGCAATCCTCACCGCGGCCTGATCTGTGGGGAACGCACACCACAGAGCGCCGATACTGGCTCATCGAGGCCAAGGGCGGCGACATCGGGCCCCGTCGCCAGCAGAAGGGCTGGGAGCAACTGCAGGGCGGAAGTTCAGTGATGGCCCCCTACGGGTACGACCATCGCCTGATCCTGTGCAGTGCAGGACTTCTCCGCAAGGTCCACAGCGAGAACGACCTCATTGTCGTCGTCGGACACGAGCACCATCCCGGCTCCCCTGCGGTGAGGCCGCAACCGGATGCATCTGCTGACCGAACCTTCCGACAGAAGGTTCGGCCAAGGCCCAAAGACCTGAACAACGCCGACCAGCTTGGACAGGCCGCCCGCTCGCAGATGCTCGTATACCTCATGCTGCGCGCCGCGGCAGAAGCCACTTCCCCGAATCTGTTCCAGGTGCCGCTCAGCCGCAGCCGCACCTACCGACGCCGCGCCACCGGACCCCTCACCCTTCTGGAACACGACGAGGAAACCCTCGCTCTCCGGCAGGAGCAGCGAGACCTCGCCATCGGGTCGGACGTGACCAGCCGGTTCACTGCTGAAGCCGGACTGGAGAACTACCTCGCCTGTCGCGTGCCGGGCACCGACGTCACACTCGGCCTGTCCCGCCGCCTGTACAACGCATGCGAGCAACTCTTCATAGCAGAAAGCGAAATGTTCCCCGCCACGCGCGCCGAGGACCAACCGCTGACAGCACGGGCGGAGAAGAGAGTCGAGAGCGACATGCGACTAGCCGGTATCGAATACCGCCAACGCGCAGAAGATGCACGTGAAATCGTCAACTCTCAGGTGTGGGCAGCCTTTGACACAGCACCCCACGGCTGGGATGACGTTTTCCGCGACATCGGGCCAGCCCCTCGAATTGTTCTGACGCCAACGCTGTCAGAGGCAGCGACGTCGGAGACCTACCTCGCAGTCGAACCGCGGGATCTCTTCACCCGCATCAAAAAGTGACCGAGAGCAGGTGCACTCTGGGCTGCGCTATCACAGCCGACCCAGCGCAGCAGCGACTGTCCACTACAGGGCCGAAGCTCTTTACCGTCGCAGCCCGAGCCGCATATAGCCTGGGCTACACCGCCAGCGATACGTCTTCCTCGCTCAAGCCCGCGATGGCCGCGTCCACGAAGCGCTCCCAGTGCTCGCTTCCGACGATGGCGTTGATGGACACAAAGGCGGGCCAGATCAGGTCGAGCGTATCTGCGTCAACGGGAGGAGTGGAGAGCAGGTCGGCAAGGTGACCGCCAACCTCGCCGTCCACAGGGCGGAGAGAAGTCTCGGTTGCCCGGGTGCATCGGAGCAGAAGCAGCGCGTCAGCTCGTCCTAGATGCAGGCCCACCGCAGCCAGCAGGGTCTCCGCAACGTGGAGCCCCCGCGGCCAGTCGGCACGGCGGCCGAATTCTTCCTTCAGCCCGAAGTGCAGGTCGCTGCCAAACTCAAGGTCAGTCACACAACGTGTCTACCGGCCGCCTGGTCGCTCGCCACGGCGACTCGCGGCGATGTCACCTAGCAGGCGTTGCCGACGTGCCGACCGCCTCTGCCACAGTCCCCGGCGGTTGATAACACGGAAAATGCCGTCAGGCAAAACGTGTTTCCTCCGCATCATGGAATACACACCGCCACGCCCTGTCCGCACAACGAAAGGACCTTCCGCCTGACCCCACTCGCGCCAGCCAGGCCGAGAACTCCGCCCGTGGAGGATCGCCAGCAGGCCCAGACGGCAGTCTGCAACCGCACGGCCGCAGCGTCGACAGCCGCGAGCGCGTCGATGGGTGCCGCCCGGTCCGGCCGACACCCATCGACGCCATCCGCAGCAGCCGGCTACGCCGCGGCGTAGCTGAGCTGCAGCAGGTCGCCGGCGCGCTCCAGGTCGTTCTCGGCGCGCAGCCGGACCTCGAGGTCTCCGGTCCCGTGATGGCCCAGGCCGGTCACGTCCCGGCTGAACCCGGGGACGAGGTCGACCTTCTTGGGGTCCGCCCGCAGGTAGACCAGCACCTCGCTGCGGTGGCTGCGGCCGACGCAGGCGATGTTCCGCAGCCTGCGGTAGGCCCGGTACTGCTTGCGCTCGATCCGCCGCACGTCCTCACCCAGCGACACCAGCACCTCGTCCAGCGCGTCCCGCAGCTCGCCGATCCCGCCCCCGGGCGGCTGCTTCTTCGGCATGCGCCCGGCGCGGCCCGACCCCGCTCCCCGGCCGCGGTCGCGGGCGGAGGCGGTGACCACCGGCTCAAGGCCGAGAAGACCACTGCCGAAGAAGCGGTAGCGGACCAGGTCGATGCAGCGGCGGATCTCACCGACCGCGTGCCGGTCGTAGCGGGTGAAGTCCTCCGCCACGCAGATCAGCCTCGGTGCGCTCCACAGCACCTGGGCCGCGGCCGGAACCCCGAGCCGGTCGCGGACCAGGACCTCGAACTCCGCCCGGTGGTCGGTCAGCCAGGCCAGATAGAACAGGCCCTGGGTGATCACCCCGGGGTCACGCCCGCGCTTGTACTCCACTACTACCGGAGCACCGTTCTCGTCGATCCCCAGCGAATCGATCCGCCCGCCGTGCACCGGACCCGTGCTGTACTCGGACGCCAGGAAGCGCACGCCCAGCAGCGCTGGCATGTTCGCCTCGACCAGCCCCTGCAGATCCCGCTCGAACTCCAGCGCCAACGGCACGATCTCCGAAGCGCTTCCATCACCGAGCGTGAACAACCTCAAATGCGGCCCCCTGTCATCCTTCACACCGTGATCACCGACATGACACCAACACGGCAAGGAGGCACAATTATTTCCAGCGCGAGGTTCGAGAATGGCACCTGATGGGTAATCAGTTCTTAGGTCGGAGCGCGTGACGTATTTGTGCCGCAGTGGACCCGATGCTCCGTCAGATAACGCTCTGACCTGCGAAAACTTGTAATCTCCGGAGCCGTTGCTCTTTTCGTCACCGCGGGCTGCGTTAGCGTCTCCGCCCAGCGTGCCCGCTTTCGCGCGCGCGTAGGGCAGCGTCCGGCCTCGCGCGTGGTCACTCCTGGCCCGTCGTGCTGGAGCCATCGGCAGTACGGTCACCCAACGCTCAGCCCTTGTGGCTACCTCGCACTGGTACCGGCCGGTGGGTAGCTGAGCATGCGACAGCACGTCCTGCTCGGGCTGATAACACGGAAAATGCCGTCAGGCAAAACGCGTTTCCTGATGAAGATGGATGAAAGACCGTGGTTCAGCCAGCGGCCGTTCTCTCCTGTGGAGAACAGCCGCCTCACTGCTGGACTTGGAAGGGCTCCGGCCCGTCCTCGTGTCTTTCCGCTGACGCCGACATCAAGGAAGTGCATTGCCGCAGGACTCCGCTGTACCGGCCCCCGCCGACGTGCCCCTACACCGCGCGGAAGACCTCCCGACAGGGCTACAGACCTCATCCCTGCTCACCACTGAGGAAGTGGCCCGGCTGCTGCGGGTCGACCCGTCCTCGGTGCGGCGGTGGCGTGCCGAACGGCCACCGCAGGGACCGCCGTTCATCCGCCTGTCCGACCGGGTCGTCCACTACGACGCCGGCGACCTGCAGGACTGGCTGGATGAACGGCGCACCATACCCGGCCGACGGCAGAAGGCGGCCTGATTTGCCCTACCGCCACCAACTGCCCACCGCCGTCCCGCTGGCGCACGACATCGAGCACCGTCCCGGCCGCAAGCTCCCCTACAAGGCCCGTGTGCGCTGGGTGGACCCCCACACCAAACGTCGCCGCTCCATGGCCAAGATGCACGCCGGCGTTGACGCTGCCCAGGAGTGGATCGACGCCCTCCTGGCATCGGCGGGCCGGGGAATCGACCCCGCCACCGCCAACCAAACGCTCGCCGAGTACGGCACCGCCCACATGCAGCTGGCCCTGCGCGGGCTGGAGCCCAAGACCACCGACCCCTACCTGGCCGGCTGGCGGCTGCGGGTCGTGCCCGCGCTCGGGCACCTGCAACTGAACATGATCACCAACGGGGACGTCGACCGCACCGTCTACGCGTGGATCGCCGACGGCGAGGGCCGCTCGACGGTCAAGAACAGTCTCGCCGTCCTGGTCCGCATCATGGAGCAGGCCGTCCGCGACGGACTCATCACCGCCAACCCCGCCCGCATCAAAGGCTGGCAGAGGCAGTACCAGCTCGCGGAGGACGAACTGGACGACCCCCGCTCCCTGGCCCTGCGCGACTGGGACGCCCTCCAGGAACTCAGCCAGGCCCTGGTCGCGCGCTCATTCGACCAGTACCCCGGCTGGGGTGATGTGGTGACCTTCGCCGCCTGCACCGCCGCACGCATCGGCGAGGTCTCCGGCGTGCGGGTCAAGGACATCGACACCACCAACTGGATCTGGAACCTCCGCCGGCAGACCACCCCGTCCCCCGGCGGGCTGGCCGACAAGAACACCAAGGGAAAGGTCGCCCGCCGCGTCCCGCTCATCGACGAGGTCCGCCCCATGGTCGCCCAGCGCGTGCTCGCCGCCAGCCACAGACCAGACGCCCGGCTGTTCACCGGCCCCCGCGGCGGGCGGATCACCACCGCCGTCCTGCGCGACGCCACCCACTGGGACGACGTCGTCCAGTCTCTCGGCTACGAGCACCTGCGCCGCCACGACCTGCGCCACACCGGGCTGACCTGGATGGCGGATGCCGGAGTCCCCCTGCACGTCCTGAGATTGATCGCCGGCCACGGTTCCCTGCAGACCACTCAGCGCTATCTCCACCCCGACCTGCAGTCCGTGGTCCACGCCGGCCGCACCCTCAGCAACCACCTGAGCACTACCCCCGGCCTCCCGCCGCCCTCCCCCGGCATGTCCGCGACCCTGCGGAGATTGTAGGAACCGGACAACTCCGCGTAGGGCCGAGATGAACATGGTCCCTGACGAAATCATGCTGCCCTGCGGCTTTTCCACGGCCGTGGTCCCCAGGTGGTCCCCAGGTGGTCCCCAGGACCCTGACGCCCCATCACATGGAAACGATTGCCGATAAGCCGAAGAGCCCGCTGACCTGGCTCAATGCCAGGTCAGCGGGCCCTTCGTGCACCGTCGGGACGACAGGATTTGAACCTGCGACCCCTTGACCCCCAGTCAAGTGCGCTACCAAGCTGCGCCACGTCCCGGTGCTTGGCCGGTCCCGGGGGGATCCCCGGGGGGCCGTGCATGAGAAGAATACCTCACCCGGGGCGGTGTTCGCGCGCACCCGGGTGGGGTGGGGGACCCGGGCGGTTACGCGGTGTGGCCGGAGGGCGGACTCGTACGGATCCGGTGACGGGTACACCTAGCGGCGGGCCCGCCGCCTCAGCAGAATCGGACTTGCGGATCAACCGGGCCGGTCAGGCCCGGCGCGGGCGACACCGCGGATCCGGGACCTGAGGAGCAGCACGATGCACGAGGCGGAGCCCTCCGAGGCCGTTCCGTACTACGAGGACATGGCCCCCGGTACGGGAGCGCTCCCGCCGCGGGCCTGGTGGGCGGTTTCCGACGCCCGGCGGGTGGGGCTCGGCGGCGACTGGCGCTTCCGGCTGTCGCCGACCGCGCAGGCGCAGGACGACTCCTTCGCCCAGCCCGGTTACGACGCCGCCGGCTGGGACGAGCTGCCGGTGCCGTCGCACTGGCCGCTGCACGGGCACGGGCGGCCCGCGTACACCAATATCCGCTACCCCTTCCCGCTCGATCCGCCGCACGTGCCGACCGAGAACCCGACCGGGGACCACCTGCGGATGTTCGACCTGCCGGACGACTGGCCCGGCGGGGCGGCGGTGCTGCGCTTCGACGGGGTGGACTCCTGCGCCCGGGTGTGGCTCAACGGGACCGGGCTGGGCACCTTCAAGGGCAGCAGGCTGCCGGTGGAGTTCGAGGTCGGCGAGCTGCTGCGGCCACGCGGCAATGTGCTGGCGGTACGGGTGCACCAGTGGTCGTCCGGCAGCTACCTGGAGGACCAGGACATGTGGTGGCTGCCCGGGATCTTCCGGGAGGTCACCCTGATCGAGCGGCCCGAGGGCGCGGTCACCGACTTCTTCGTCCACTGCGGCTACGACCACGCCACCGGCAACGGCACCCTCCGGGTGGACTGCGAGCCCGGCGGCACCGTCACCGTGCCGGAGCTGGACCTGGACATCCCCACCGGCGAGCAGGTCGTCGTCGCCGTGGAGCCCTGGACCGCGGAGCTGCCGCGGCTGTACGACGCGGAGCTGGCGACCGAGGGAGAGCGCATTCCGCTGCGGATCGGCTTTCGCAGCGTCGCGGTCGAGGACGGGGTCCTCAAGGTCAACGGGCGGCGGATCCTCTTCCGCGGCGTCAACCGGCACGAGTTCGACCCGGACCGCGGGCGCGTCCTGGACCAGGAGACGATGCGCGACGACCTGCTGCTGATGAAGCGGCACAACATCAACGCGGTCCGCACCAGCCACTATCCTCCGCACCCCGCCTTCCTCGACCTGTGCGACGAGTTGGGCATGTGGGTCGTCGACGAGTGCGACCTGGAGACCCACGGCTTCCAGGAGATCGGCTGGCGAGGCAATCCGGTGGCCGACGAGCGCTGGACGCCGGCGCTGCTCGACCGGGCGGCCCGGATGGTGGAGCGGGACAAGAACCACCCCTCGGTGGTGATGTGGTCGCTGGGCAACGAGTGCGGCACCGGCGCGGGCCTT
This sequence comes from Streptomyces sp. IBSBF 2435, assembly GCF_036815005.1. NCBI lineage: Bacteria > Bacillati > Actinomycetota > Actinomycetes > Kitasatosporales > Streptomycetaceae > Streptomyces > Streptomyces sp. IBSBF 2435. The sequence goes on from NZ_JAJSYW010000077.1 coordinate 7,383, forward strand.
TCCGCGATGGCGTCCTGGATCCGCGACCGCGACCCGGCCCGGCCGATCCACTACGAGGGCGACCTCTCGTGCGCTGACACCGACGTCTACTCGCGGATGTACGCCAACCACGCCGAGTCCGAGCTGATCGGCCGCCGCGCCGAACTGCCGCTGGCCGACGCGGAATTGGACAAGCGGCGGCGCGACATGCCGTTCCTGCTCTGCGAGTACGCGCACGCGATGGGCAACGGGCCCGGCGGGCTCTCCGAATACCAGCGGATCTTCGAGACGTACGAGCGCTGCCAGGGCGGCTTCGTCTGGGAGTGGATCGACCACGGGCTGCGCCGCAGGACGGCGGGCGGGACGGCGTACTACGCCTACGGCGGGGACTTCGGCGAGGAGCTGCACGACGGGAACTTCGTCTGCGACGGGCTGGTGTTCCCCGACCGTACGCCCTCGCCCGGGCTGGTCGAGTACAAGAAGGTCATCGAGCCGGTGCGGATCGAGGGCGACCCGGAGCGCGGGCTGGTGACGGTCGTCAACCGCCATGACTTCGCCGACCTCTCGGGGCTGGCCTTCAGCTGGTCCTACGAGGTCGAGGGGGTGACCGGTGACAGGGGGCGGTTCACCGTGCCGCCCACCGGACCCGGGGAGAGCGCTCTCCTCGGCCTGCCGCTGATGCCCCGCTCCCCCGGCCCCGGCGAGGCCCACTGGACCGTACGCGCGGTGCTGGCCGAGGACACCGCGTGGGCGCCCGCCGGGCACGAGGTCGCGTGGACGCAGTTCGCGGCGGCCGACCGCGCCGTCGGCGGCCAGGGCACCGTCAGCCGGGCGCACCGGGGCGCGGCGCACTCCCCGCGGCCGGCCGACGACGGCACCGTCGTCCTCGGTCCCGGCACCTTCGACGCGGCCACCGGCACCCTGCGCCGCCTCGGCGGCGCCCGGGTGCACGGCCCGCGCCTGGACGTCTGGCGCGCGCCGACCGACAACGACCGCGGCATGCCCTGGCACCACGAGACCCGGCTCGACCTGCGCTGGCGGGAGTCGGGCCTGCACCGGATGCAGCACCGGGTCGTGGGGGTCGCGGTCGGCGGCGACACGCTGACCGTCACCACCCGGGTCGCCCCGGCCGCCGCCGACCGCGCCCTGCGGACCGTCTGCACCTGGAGCGCGACCGGCGACCGGCTGCGGCTGGACGTCGCGGTGACCCCGGAGGGCGAGTGGCGGCTGCCGCTCCCCCGGCTCGGGGTACGGCTCGGGCTGAGCCCCGGGCTGGAGTCGGTCGAGTGGTACGGCGGCGGGCCGGGCGAGGCGTACCCCGACAGCCGGGCCGCGGCCAGGATCGGGCGCTGGCGCTCGTCGGTCGAGGCGTTGCAGACCCCGTACGTCCGCCCGCAGGAGAACGGCGCCAGGGCCGGGGTGCGCTGGGCCGAGCTGCGCGGGGGCGACGGCTCGGGCGTACGGATCGAGGGCGCGCCGGCCTTCTGGCTGACAGCCAGGCCGTGGAGCACCGAGGCGCTGGACGCGGCGGAGCACACGTACGACCTGGTGCGTTCCGACACGCTGTGGGTGCATCTGGACCACGCGCTGCACGGCCTGGGCAGCGCGTCCTGCGGCCCCGAGGTGCTGCCCTCCCACCGCCTTGACGCCGCGCCCGCCGCCTTCTCCTTCACCTTCGTCCCGCTGGACGCCACGGACGGGCCCGAGCGGCCCGAGGCGTCCGCACCGTCCGACCAGGAGCAGCAGTGAGCCCGACAATCCGCCCCTACCGGCCCGCCGACCTTCCCGCGCTCTACGCCATCTGCCTGCGCACCGCCGCCGCGGGCGGCGACGCGAGCGCAGACTACCCCGAGCAGGACCACGACCTGCTCGGGGCGATCTTCGCCGCGCCCTACGCCGTACTGGAACCGGAGGCGGCCTTCGTGCTGGACGACGGGCACGGGCAGGCGGTCGGCTATGTGCTGGGCACCGGGGACACGGCCGGCTTCGTCAAGCGCTTCCGCGACGAGTGGCTGCCCACGGTCGCCGGCCGCTGGCCCGCGCCGGACGGCGAACCGGCCGACGCGACCGGGGTGATGGCCTCGCTGCTGCACACCCCGGAGCGGATGGTGGTGCCGGCGCTGGCCGGCTACCCGGCGCATCTGCACATCGACCTGCTGCCCGGCTTCCAGGGCGCGGGCCACGGGCGGGCGCTGATCACGGCCTTCCTGGCGGCACTGGCCGCCCGCGGGGTGCCTGCCGTGCACCTGGGCATGCTCAGCGTCAACGTCGCCGCGCGGGCCTTCTACGACCGGCTCGGCTTCCACGAGATCGCGGTGCCTGACGCGGGAGTGCTGACCTACCTGGGCCGCGCGACCTCGTAGGGCGTACGGATGGGCGTACGTGTACGGAAACGCCGTACGCGTACGCCTGCGGCTACTCCGGGCGGGCCGGCTCGTAGTCGTCGGCCGGGTGCTCGGCGCCGGCCGGCCGCTCCGGGTGCGCGGGCCAGCCGCCCGCCGGGACGACGGCGACCTCGCGCCACCACCAGTCGTCGGGCTGCGGGTCGGCCGGCTCGAAGGGCGCGCCGACCCGCGGAGTGGCGATCTTCGACCCGGTCGCACGGGCCGCGGCCACCGTCCCCTCGGCGGGGTCGGCCCAGGCGTGCTGGGCGAGGTTGAAGGTGCCCCAGTGGATGGGCAGCATCACCCCGCGCGGGGTGCCGCCCGACAGGTCGGTGTGCGCCCGCATGCCCTCGGCGGGCGTCATGTGGATGTCCGGCCAGAACTCGCTGTAGGCGCCGATCTGGATCATCGTGGCGTCGAAGGGGCCGTGCTCGGCGCCGATGTCGGCGAAGCCGGGGAAGTAGCCGGTGTCGCCGCTGTGGAAGAGGCGGTGGGTGCCGTCGGTGACCGCCCAGGAGGCCCACAGGGTCTGCTGGCGCCCGCGCAGGCCGCGCCCGCAGAAGTGTCGGGCGGGGGTGGCGGTCAGGCGCAGGCCGGCGATCTCGGTGGACTCGTTCCAGTCCAGTTCGCGCAGCCGCGCGGCGGGTACGCCCCAGTGTTCCAGGTGCGCGCCGACGCCCAGCGGCACCGCGAAGACGACGTCGCTGCGTACGAGTTCGACGATGGTCGGCATGTCGAGGTGGTCGTAGTGGTCGTGCGAGATGACGACCACGTCGAGACCGGTCAGCGAGCCCAGCGGGACGGGCGCCGGGTGCACCCGGCGCGGGCCGACGAAGGGGAAGGGCGAGCAGCGCTGGCCCCACACCGGGTCGAAGAGCACCCGGCGCCCGCCGATCTCGGCCAGCACGGTGGAGTGGCCCATCCAGGTCAGCCGCAGGCCGGACGCCGGAGGGGACGCGATGTCGGCGAGCGTGGTGGGGTGCACGGGGACCGGCCTGGCGGGCTTCCTGGTCACCCGGACCTCCTTGCGGAGGTTCGCGGGCAGCGACTTGAGCATCTCCTTGCTCGGGGCCTGGCGGGCGCCGATCGGGTTCACGAAGGCGCCGTCCGCGTAGTTCGGCGATTTCAGGATGCGGTCGAGGCGCGCGCCCGTGGGGTCGGCCCCGAACGGCGCCGGGCGCGCTTTCACGAAGCGGGACGGCTGCGGGCCGGCGCCGGTCACGTTGCCTCCAGGCGGAAGTCGTCTTATCAGCGGAAGATCCGCTCGTTCCATTATGCGGGGGCGGGCGGATCTTCCCGTGAGCCGCCGGACCGGGCGCCACAGACTCGGCGCGACTGGCCGTACGTGCTCGGCGCCGCGGGCCTACGTGCTCGGTCCGGCGTCCCGGGGCAGGCGTTACGTGCTCGGTCCGGCCTCCCCGGCCCCTGCCGCGGTGAAGGCCACGTGCAGGCTGTCGCGTACCGGCCGATAGCCCAGCCGCCGGTAGAGGCCGTTGCTGACCGGGTTGGCGAGGTCGGTGACCAGCAGCACATGGTGTGCCCCGGCGTCGAGCGCGGCCTGCGAGACGGCGGTCACCGCGGCGCCCCCGTAGCCCTTGCCTCGGTGCTCGGGCGGGGTGTAGACGGCCACCACCCTTATCGCGCCGCGGATTTCGACGGACCGGCCGGCCATCGCGACCGCTTCGCCGTCCGGTGTGCGCCACAGGGCGCGGCGGCCGTGCGCGATCACGTCGTCCACGACGGCGTCGCCGCCGGGCAGCGGTACGCCGATCTCCGCGGCCATCTCCCGGGACCAGCGCAGCAGTAGATCGCGGTCGGCGGCGACCGCGGTTCCGGCGGCTCCCGGCGGCCCCGGACGGCGCGGGGTCAGCTCGCCGAGCGCGTGGACGCGGGTGCGCTCCGCGATGTGCCAGCGGGTGCCGGTCCTGGCGCACCAGGCGTCAGCGAAGGCGGTGACCGCCTCGGGTCGCCCCGCGCTTCGGCGAGCGGCTCGCCCGTCCACTGCCGGGCCAGCTCGCGGGCCGCGGCGGCCGGGCCGCGGGAGAGCATGGGCGGATAGGGGGGCGTCCGCACGAAGGCCGCCTGTACGGCTCCGGCCAGGGATCCGGCCGCCGCTCCCCCGGTGGCCGGGCGCCACCAGCCCATGACCGGCGGCCGCGGTCCGTACGCGGTGAGGCCGCGGCGGCGCAGGGTGTCGCAGACGGTGAGCAGTACGGAATTCTCCACGGGACGCGACTGGAGGAAGTCCTCCGCAGCGGCGAGGAAACGGTGCGGGTCATTGGTGGTGGTCCATCCCATCTCCCCATTGTGGAAGACGGGTTGGCGCTGTCCCGGTCGGCCGCTGCCCTGGTCGGGGCCGTACCTGCGGGTCACTTTGGGATTTCCGGGTTCCGGAGCACGAGGGGGATGTCATGGCCGTGGTCTTCGCGGCACTCGCTGTTCTTGTGGTCGCGGTGGTGGCCGGTGTCATCGTCCTGCGCCGCCGCGGGCGTGGCCGCACGCGTGACCGGCAGCACCGCGCGGCGCGCGACGCCGAGCGTGCCCTGCACGACGCCCGCACCGTGCACAACGCCGCCGCGATGGGCGACGGTTACCACCGCTGAGTCCCGCGGAGTCCGTGCCGCCGAAGGGGTGCTCCCCGCGTCACCGGGGGCGCCCCTTGTCCGTGGGTGCCCGCTCATCGCGCCGAGGGTGACGGCAGCAGGGGAAATGGGCCCGCCCGGGGCCGGGCGGGGCGGGGAGGGGAAGGGTCAGCCGCTCTTGCGGCGGAATTCGCGGGGGCCGCCGGCGCGCCCGTGAGCGCCGTGGATCTTGGACTGATCGGGTCCTGTGCCGGCGGCGCCGGACCCGCGGTGAGCCCCCTGCTTGCGCTCGAGCGCTTCGCGGAACTTCCGCTTCACCTCGTCCTCGTCCTCGGGGGCCGTGACTTCGGGCTCCTCGGTGGAAGGTTCTGCTGCCGCGGGTTCCGCAGCGGCCTGCTGCTTCTGGTCGGTCATGGCTCCAGAGTCGCATGCCGCGGCCCCGGCGCCCACCAGATATCGCCGACGCGGGCAGCGCGTGTACGGTTCCGGTCACGCCCTCGGAGGAGGATTCACACCCATGACCTGGCTGTTGTACGGCGCTACCGGCTACACCGGCCGCCTGATCGCCCGCCGCGCCGTCGCCCTCGGTATGCGCCCCGTCCTGGCGGGCCGCAGTGCCGCGAAGGTGGTGCCACTGGCGGCCGAACTCGGCCTGGAGCACCGGGTGTTCGGCTTGCAGGAGCCGGCCGCGATACGCCGCGGCCTGGCCGGCGTGGAGAGCGTGGCGCACTGCGCCGGCCCCTTCGTGCGCACCGCGCTGCCGATGGCGACCGCCTGCGTGGAGACCGGTACCGGCTATCTGGACATCACCGGTGAGATCGACGTCTTCGAGTCGCTGCACGCGCTGGGCGGCCGGGCGGCGTCGGCCGGGGTGACCCTGCTGCCGGGGGCCGGCTTCGATGTGGTGCCGACGGACTGCGTGGCCGCGCTGCTGGCGGCCCGGCTGCCGGACGCGACGCAGCTGGACCTGGCCTTCATCACCGGCGGCGGGGCGAGCCCCGGCACGGCGCGTACTGCGCTGGAGAGCGCGGCGGACGGCGGGCGGATCCGTTCGGGCGGCGAGATCCGTACCGTGCCGTTCGGTTCGCGGCAGGTGCGGGCCGCCTTCCCCTCGGGGGCGCGGACGGTGGTGTCGGTGCCGTGGGGCGATGTCAGTACGGCCTACCACTCGACCGGTATCCCGGACATCACGACGTATATGGCGCTGCCGGCGCCCGCGCTGGCCATGACCCGGATGCTGCGGCTCGGCCCGCTGCGCGGCGCGGTCGGCGGTGCGGTGGGGCGGCTGGTGCGCGGTCCCGGCGAGCGGGCGCTGAACGGCACCGGCTGCGAGGTGTGGGGGCGGGCCAGGGACGCGGCGGGCAACACGGTCTCCGCGACGCTCACCGGCCCGAATCCGTACCGGCTGACCGTGGACGCGGTGCTGCGGATCGTCGGGCGGCTGAAGGAGCTGCCGGACGGCTTCCAGACCCCCTCGCGCGCGCTGGGCGCGGACTTCGCGGGCACTCTGGACGGTGTGACGGTCACCATGGCGGCGCTGCGCTGAGATGTCCGCCGGCGCCGGCGGGGAAACCGGTCGGGGGGGGGGGGGGGGGGGGGGGGGGGGGGGGGGGGGGGGGGGGGGGGGGGNCCCCCCCCCCCCCCCCCCCCCCCCCCCCCCCCCCCCCCCCCCCCCCCCGCCGCCCTTCCCTTCCCCGGTGTTAGTTGGCTCTTGGGTGGTGCAGCGGGGCCTCAGCGCTTGACGCCGACGCCTCCGTAGGTCCCGACGTGGCGCAGCTCCTCCGCTTCGGGGGCCGCACCGCCTTGGGGGTGCCACAGCGGAATCTGTACCAGGCCGGGTTCGACCAGGTCGAAGCCGTCGAAGAACGGCAGTACCTCGGCGTGGCTCCTGGTGGTGACGGTCGCCGTGGCCCTGCGGTCCTTGTAGACGTCCCTGGCCTCGTCGAGTCCGGCCTCGGCGGGGTGGAAGTCGCTGGTGGCGTGCGAGAGGACCAGCTGGCTGCCGGCGGGCAGCGCGTCGCGGTAGGCGGCGACCAGGGCCGCCGGGTCCTCCTTGTCGGTGATGAAGTGCAGCACGGCCACCAGCATCAGTCCGACCGGCTGGTCGAAGTCGATCAGCTCGCCGAGGGTGGGGTGCTGGAGAACGCTCTCCGGCTCGCGGAGGTCACCGAGGAAGAAGCCGGTGTTCCCCGCGCCGAGAAGGTGCGCTCCGGCGTGGGTCGCCACGATCGGGTCGTTGTCGATGTACGCGACCCGGACGTCCTCGGAGACCTCGTGGGCGATCTGGTGGGTGTTGGGCGCGGTCGGGATGCCGGTGCCGATGTCGATGATCTGCCGGATACCGCTGGCGGCGAGGTGGCGGACGGCGCGGTGCATGAAGCGGCGGTTGGCGCGGGTCGTCGGCACGATGTCCGGGAACACGTCGATCACGCGCTGGGCGGCGTCCCGGTCGACCTCGTAGTTGTCTCGGCCACCGAGGAAGAAGTCGTACATCCGGGCCGGGTGCGGCCTGCTGGTGTCTATCTCCCCGACGGGGAATCCCTGGTCGGTCAACGCCGTCCTCCGGTTCCTTCGCTGCTGCGCGAGCTCGTGCGTGGTGCGTCGTGCGCTGGTACGTGGTGCGGTGGTACGTGGTGCGCTGGTACGTGGTGCGGTGGTACGTGGTGCCTGAATGCGTGGTGCGTGCCGCGCTGTGCTCAGCCGAGCAGGAAGTCCGCTTCGCCCGCTTTGGCGCCCAGGATGAACGTGGTGATCTCGTGATTGCTGTAGATCAGAGCTGGGCCGTCGGGATCGGTGGACTGGCGCAGTGCCACCCTGCCGTCGTTGAGTTTCTTCGCCTCGACGCAGGAGCCTCCGTTGCCGCCGCTCCACGGCTTCCGCCAGCCCTCGTTGCCGAGCTGGTTGGCGGGCATTCCGTTGTAGATTCCGTCGTATACGTCCTCGTACCCGTACATGGTGTCATTGCCGACGCGATCCATCGTTCAGATCTCCTTGCGCATGCCATCGAGGATGGCTTTGGTGCTCTGTGCTGGCGCGGCCTGCGCGCACATCCGGTCCAGCGCCTCCAGGAACGCGGACACGTCGTCGCGCTCGTCGAAGTAGGTCCCGCCGACCAGGCTCTCGGCGTAGGCGATGTCCGGGATCTCCTGCAGCTGGAACCGGAAGATGTGGAATGGTCCGTACATGGCCGGATGCGGTCCGGACGCGAACGGCATGATCTGCAGCCGGACGTTGGGCAGCTCGGTGGCCTCCATCAGCTGCTCCATCTGCTCGCGCATCACCCGCCGGCCGCCGATCGGGCGGCGCAGCACCGTCTCGTCCATGACGACCCACAGCAGCGGCGGCGCCTCCGACCGCCTGACCAGGGCCTGACGTTCGATCCGCAGGGTGAGCAGCCGGTCGATCTCGGCCGGCTCGGCGTTCGGCAGTCCCGCGCGCAGCGTGGCCCGCGCGTAGCCGGTGCTCTGGAGCAGACCGGGCACGTAGTGCGGTTCGTACGCGCGGATGACCGCGGCCTCGCCCTCCAGGCTGACGAAGGCGCTGAACCAGTCGGGCAGGACGTCGCGGAAGCTGTGCCACCAGCCGGGCCTGTTGGCCTCCCGGGCGAGCGCGAGGAAGCCGCTGATCTCCTCGGGTGTGGTGATTCCGTAAGTGATGAGGAGTTTCTCGACATACGGTATTTTCAGCCCGACTTCCGCCTTTTCCATCCGGCGGACGGTGGCATGGGTGACGTCCAGCGCGCGGCCGGCCTGTTCCAGGCTGATACCGGCCTGCTCCCGCAAATCCTGAAGGCGCTTTCCGAGCACCATGCGCAGGACGGTCGGGGCTCCTCCCGGCCGGGGATCCATCACGTGGCTCATCCTCCAACTTCCTTGGCTGAGAAGCAGTCTGTCATGTTGTCAGCGCACGCGACAGCATGTAGCGCCGATTCTGTAAATTACAGAACGGACCTTGCCATGTGTCCCGGGCGCCCCCCATAGTTACGGAGTGGTTCTTTCACCTGATGCCCTCTGGCGCGAGCGCCTTGATGGTGTCGGCGTCCCCGGCCGCCATGACGTGTTCAGGCTGCCCGCACTCAGCGCGTCCGTCGCGGACGCCCGCGGGCGGATACGTGCACGTTTGCGGGAATGGGGAGTCGGCGCCGAATTGCGCGATGACGCGAGTCTGGTGGTGACCGAACTGTTCACCAATGCTGTACGGCACACCGACAGCGAGAAGATCACCTGTGTCCTGGAGGACCGCGGCAGCGTCGTACGTGTCGAAGTGACCGACCAGGGCCGGTGCACATCCGTGCCGGCGCCCGGCATCGCCGGCGCCGACGAAGAAGGCGGGCGAGGGCTGCTGCTGGTCAGCGTGCTCTCGCTGGCATGGGGGTCGGACCCGGCGGAGAACGGTACAGGTCGAGTGGTGTGGGCGGAGCTTTCCGCCCACCGCGCTCCCCACTGACCTGGACCCCTCCGCCGGGTCCGATATCACCGGCGCAGGACGGCTGTCCGCTGGCCGGCGGGGCGCCTGCACAGGCGGTCCGCTCCCAGGACGGGCGGTCGGCACCCGCCGGGCCCCGGCTAACGCAGGGGCAGCCGGTCGGCCCACCCGACGTGGGCGCCGTCGGGGCCGGGATCGCCGACGCCTTCGGTGGAGCCGTCCCCCACCGCGGTGTACGACCCGATCACGCCCTCGTTGAGTCCCCGCGCATCGTCAGCCACGTCGGTCCGTCTTTCTCCTCCTGCTGTGACTTACGCGACCGTAGGGAGGGGTTGACGCCACGTGATTCATCCCACCGGGTCACACTCGGCGCAGATGGAATACGGCGGCGTCGAGGTCGTCGGCCAGCGTGGTGCGCAGGCCCCGCTCGGCCAGCACCGCCCCGCTCCGCACGACCCCGGTGGCCACATCGCGGTACGAGGCGTCCCGGTCCAGGCCGCGCAGCCGCAGCGGCGGCACCGGGTCGCCGAAGGACTGCGCGGGCAGCCAGGCCAGGACGACGGTGTCGGCGCCGTGCACGTACTGGACGGCGCTCAGGCCGCCGTCGCCCGGCGGGCGCAGCCGGTGGAGGTCGCCGAGCTGCACGACCGGGCGGACCGTTTTGTACAGCGCCACCCAGCTGGCCGCCTCGGCGCGCTCCTCGGCGCTCCAGTCGAGCAGGTCGCCGCCGATGCCCAGTACGCCGGCCATGGCGCTGACGAAGCGGAAGCGCAGCGGGCTGCGGCGGTGGTTGAGCATCGGGCTGGGGCTGTCGGTCACCCAGGCGGCCATCACCCGGGCGGGGTGCAGCTGGCTGAAACCGTGCTGGATCAGCAGCCGGTCGAGCGGGTCGGTGTTGTCGGAGGTCCAGACCTGGTCGGTGCGGGCCAGGATGCCCAGATCGACCCGGCCGCCGCCGCCCGAGCAGGACTCGAAGGCCACGCCCGGATGCGCGGCCCGCAGCCGGTCGATCAGCTCGTACAGGCCCTCGACATGGGCGGTCCACAGCCGTTCCGGATAGCGCTCTCCCGGCCAGCCGGGGTCGGTGAAGCAGCGGTTGAACTCCCACTTCACGTAGTCGACGGGAGCGCTGTGCAGCAGCGCGTCGAGCCGTTCCGCAAGGTGCTCGCGCACATCGGGGCGCGCGAGGTTGAGCACCAGTCGGTGGCGGTACTCGGTGGCGCGGCGGCCGGGGTGGTGCTGGACCCACTCCGGGTGGGCGCGGTAGAGGTCGCTGTCGGGGTTGACCATCTCCGGTTCGACCCAGATGCCGAACTGCATACCGAGCGCGTGCACCTCGTCGGAGAGCGGTTTCAAGCCGTTCGGGAAGCGGTCCGGGTTGGGTGTCCAGTCGCCCAGGCCCGCCCGGTCGCTCACCCGGTCGCCGAACCAGCCGTCGTCCACCACGAACAGCTCCACGCCCATCGCTGCGGCCCGCCGGGCGAGTTCGCGCTGCTGCCGCTCGCCGACGTCGAGGCCGGTGGCCTCCCGGGAGTTGTAGAGCACCGGCCGCACCCGCCGCCCCTCGGGCACGACATGGGCCAGCTGGTAGGCGTGCCAGGCGCGGCTGGCGGCGCCGAAGCCGCCGCCGGTCCACAGCGCGGCGAAGACCGGGCTGGTGTAGGAGGCGCCGGGGTCGAGGCGTACGAGTCCGGCGTCGTCGTGTCCCGCGCCGCCGGTGGCCTGGACCCGCCCGTCGGGCAGGCCCGCGACCGCGATCCGCCAGGAGCCGGACCAGGCCAGCGCGCCGGTCCACACCTCGCCGTGCTCCTCGGTCGCGTCGCCCGCGTCCAGCGCGAACCACGGCAGGTGCTGGTGGCCGGTGTGGCCGCGGCGGCTGCCGATCACCCGCTCGCCGGGCGTCAGCGGGGCGCGTACCAGCCGGCTCTCGGCGCCCCAGCGGCCGTGCAGCTGGGACATTTGCCAGCCGTCGCGGTGCGGCAGCGTCCAGGTGGCGGCGTCGGCCCGCAGCAGCTCCAGCGGCTCGCGGTGGCCGTTGGGGACGTGGGTGGCGGTGGTCCAGCGCTCGACGACGTCGCAGCCGGGGCGTACCCGGTAGTGCAGGGTCAGGTCGAGGTGGTGCAGCGAGTCGTGGAAGTGCAGCCGCAGCTCCTGCGCGGCCGGGCCGGTGACGGTCTCGTACTCCTCGAAGCACCACTCGGTGCCGCGCACCTCGCGGGACCGTACCGACAGCGCGGGGCGCACGAAGCGCGGGCCGCCCTCGACCGGGTACTCCTCGTGGCCGTCGAGCGCGGACTCGAAGGGCCGTTCCGCGGGCAGCGGGTCGGTGGCCAGCGCCTCGGCGTCGCGGAGCGCTATCCGGCGCCCCCAGTGCAGGTGCAGCAGCTCGTCGCGTTCCGTGACGTGCAGGGCGTAGCTGCTGCCCGGCCCGGAGAGCAGCCAGAGCCGGCCGGATCCGCCCGTTTCGATCATCAGAACTCCCCTGTCCCGATCGGGTGCGGACATCATCGGCCCAGCCCCGGCGGAGGGCAATGGTCGCACCCTCGGCTGTGATCCCGCGGACACATACCGGTCGGTACGCCGCCCGCCGGGCTGCCGTATCGTCGGGAGTGCCCCGGCATGAGCCGTGAGCGATCGATGAAGGAGCGCCGGTGACCCAGGAAGTGCGGCAGTCCGCCCCGACCGGACCAGAACCCGAGCCCGCGCTGACCGGCGTGCGCAACTTCCGCGACGTCGGGGGGCTGCCCACCGCCGACGGCCGCCGGGTCAGGCACGGTGTGCTCTTCCGCAGCGGCCACCTCGCGCACGCCACCGCGCAGGACGCGGCCTTCCTCGCCGGGCTCGGCCTGCACACCGTCTTCGACTTCCGCAACCCGGACGACATCGCGGTGGAGGGCCCGGACACCGCTCTCCCGGGCACCCGCAACCTGAACATGCCGCTCAACGACCCGGCCGAGAACGCCGGCTTCTGGCAGACCGTGCGGGACGGCGATGTGCCGTCGCTGGAGGCGGTGCTGGGCGAGGGCCGCGGCGCGGCCCGGATGGTCGCCGCCTACCGCAAGCTCATCCTGGAGCGCACCGCGGACCACTCCCGGATGCTGGACCTGCTCACCGACCCGGACCGGCCGGCGGTCCCCGCCCTGCTGCACTGCGCCGCGGGCAAGGACCGGGCAGGTACGTCGATCGCGATCATCCTGCTGGCGCTCGGGGTGGAGCGCTCCGCGATCGAGGCGGACTACCTGGAGAGCAACGCCCGCCACCGGCGCTACAAGGTGGTGCGCGGCGACGGCAGCACGGGCACGGCCATCGCACCGGAGGTCAGGGAACTGCTCAGTCCGCTGTTCGAGGCCCGGGTGGAGTATCTGCGGGCGGCCTTCGACACCATCGAGGAGCGCTGGGGCTCGGTCGACCGCTACCTCAGCGAAGGCCTCGGCCTGACCGAGCAGCGCCGGGAGCGGCTGCGCGAGCAGTTGCTGACCGGCGGCTGACGCGCCCCCGCACAGGGGCGCGCCGGCACGGTGGTCCGGACGGCACGCTCAGCGGTTCGCGACCGCCTGCTTGATCAGGGTCTTGCCGAAGTCCCACATCAGCCCGCCGCCGCCGTGCGCCTCGTCCATCACCTCGGTGAAGGCGGTCACGAAGCGGTCGACGTCGGCCTCGTTGACCACCAGGGGCGGGATCAGCTTGATGATCTCGACGTGGTCGCCGGAGACCTGGGTGAGGATGTGGTGCCGCTGGAGCAGCGGCACCACCACCATCTGCGCGAACAGGCCCTTGCGCGCGGCCTGGAGCATCGTCCAGCGGCTGCGCAGGCCCAGCGACTTGGGGCGGCCGAACTCGACGGCGACCATCAGGCCGCGCCCGCGCACCTCCTTGAGGAATTCGTACCTGTCGGTGAGCGCGGCCAGCCGGGTGCGCAGCAGGTCGCCCATCAGGCGGGAATTCTCCACCAGTTGCTCGTCCTCGACCACGGCGAGGGTGGCCAGGCCCGCCGCCATCGCCTGGGCGTTGTTGCCGAAGCTCGCCGAGTGCACCAGCACCCGGTCCATGGAGGAGTAGACCTTCTTGAAGATCCAGTCAGGTCCGAGCGTGGCGGCCACCGGGACGTAGCCGCCGGAGAGCGCCTTCGCCACGGTCACCAGGTCGGGCGTGACGCCCTCCTCGTGCTGGTAGGCGTAGAAGGCGCCGGTGCGGCCGATGCCGGTCTGGACCTCGTCGCAGATCAGCAGCGCCTTGTGCTGGTGCAGCAGTTCCTGGGCGGCGCGCAGGTAGCCGGGCGGCGGGATGTAGACGCCGTGGCCCTGGATGGGCTCGACGATCATGGCGGCCACGTCGCCGCGTTTCAGCTCCCTGGCGAGCGCGTCGAGGTCGCCGACCTCGATGGCGGTGTCCGGCAGCAGTGGGACGAAGCCGTCCTGGAAGCCTGACTCGCCGTTGACCGACAGCGATCCGGCGGTCAGGCCGTGGAAGGAGTGCTTGCAGTACAGGACGCGGGTCCTGCCGGTGGCGTAGCGGGCGAACTTCAAGGCCGCCTCGACGGCCTCGGTGCCGCTGTTGCTGAAGAACACCCGGTCCAGGTGCGGTGCGGTGGCGAGCAGCCGCTCGGCGAGCAGGCCGGGCAGCGGCTGGCAGTCGAAGCGGGTGAGGTCGGCCAGGCCCGCGTCCAGCACGTCGTGCAGCGCCTTGCGGACCACCGGGTGGTGCCGGCCCAGGCCCATCACGCCGAAGCCGGCCAGCATGTCGAGGTAGTCGTTGCCCTCGGCGTCCCAGAAGTGGGCGCCCTCGGCCCGCTCGTAGACCTTGTCGAACCCTATGGTGTGCAGCATGCGCGGCAGTTGGTGGTTGAGGTACCTGCCGTACAGCTCGTAGCGCTCACTGCCGCGCTCGGCGAGCAGCGTCGCCAGGTCGAAGCCCTTGGCCGGCCCGCCGGTCCCGTCCACCGGGTCGCCCGGGGGCACGGGACCGCCCGCCGCCGGCTTCCCGGCGGCGGGCTCCGCACCGATCGGCTGCGTACTACCGGTCGGTTCAGACGATGTCATCGCTCAGCTGCTCCTTGCGTACGTGGGGTGCTGCTCCCGGCGCTGTGCGGCGCCGGGATCGTCGGGGTGCCCGCGGGGCCGGCCGCCGCGTCCTGGCTCCTGGCGCTGATACGGAGCAGGGCGGCGCCGATGCCGCCGGCGATCTCGGCGGGGGTCAGACCGAGGTCCGCGAGCAGTTCGCCGCGCCTGGCGTGCGGCAGGAACTGCTGCGGGATGCCGAAGTCGCGGACCGGTACGTCGACGCCTGCGTCCCGCAGCGCCTGGGCCACGGCTGAACCGACGCCGCCGGCCCGCCCGTTGTCCTCGATCACGGCCACCATGCTGTGCCTGGCGGCCAGTTCGGGAAGCGCGGGGTCGACCGGCTTGACCCAGCGCGGGTCGACGACGGTCACGCCGATCCGGCGCCCGGCCAGCAGTTCCGCGGCGGAGCGGCCGCAGCCGGCGAGCGCGCCGACCGCGACCAGCAGCACGTCGTCGGCGTGGTCCTGGGCGGGGCGGTGCAGGACGTCCATGCCGCCGACCCGGCCGATCGCGGGCAGCGGTTCGCCGACGGTCTCCTTGGGGAAGCGGATCACGGTGGGGGCGTCGTCGACGTCGAGGGCCTCGCGCAGCTGCGCGCGCAACTGGTCGGCGTCGCGCGGCGCGGCGATCCGCAGCCCGGGTACGACCTGGAGGATCGACATGTCCCACATGCCGTTGTGCGAGGCGCCGTCGACACCGGTCACACCGGCCCGGTCGAGCACGAAGGTGACACCGCACCTGTGCAGCGCGACATCCATCAGCACCTGGTCGAAGGCCCGGTTCAGGAAGGTCGCGTAGACCGCGACGACCGGGTGCAGGCCGCCGGTGGCCAGCCCCGCGGCGGAGGTGGCGGCGTGCTGCTCGGCGATGCCGACGTCGAAGACCCGCCGCGGGTGGGCGCGGGCGAAGGCTTCGAGGCCGACCGGCTGGAGCATGGCGGCGGTGATGGCGACCACGTCGGGCCGCTCGTCGCCGATCGCGGCCATCTCCGCGCCGAAGACCGACGTCCAGGACGGTCCACCGGAGGGCGCGAGCGGCCGGCAGGTGGCCGGGTCCATCGCGCCGACGGCGTGGAAGCGGTCGGCCTCGTCCTGCTCGGCCGCCGGGTAGCCGCGGCCCTTCTCGGTGAGGCAGTGCACCAGCACGGGGCCGTGGAAGCGGCGGGCGCGGCGCATCGCGGACTCGACGGCGGCGATGTCGTGGCCGTCGATGGGGCCGAGGTATTTCAGGCCCAGGTCCTCGAACATGCCCTGCGGCGCGAAGGCGTCCTTGAAGCCCTTCTTGGCGCCGTGCAGGGACTCGTAGAGCGGCTGGCCGATCACCGGGGTCTGCTGGAGCACCTGCTTGCCCCAGGACAGGAAGCGCTCGTAGCCGTCGGTGGTGCGCAGCGTGGTGAGGTGGTTGGCGAGGCCGCCGATGGTGGGCGCGTAGGAGCGCTCGTTGTCGTTGACGACGATGATCAGCGGCCGGTCCCTGGCGGCGGCGATGTTGTTCAGCGCCTCCCAGGCCATGCCGCCGGTCAGGGCGCCGTCGCCGATGACGGCGACGACGTGGTTGTCGCTGCCCCGCAGTTCGTTGGCCTTGGCCAGGCCGTCGGCCCAGCCGAGGACGGTCGAGGCGTGGCTGTTCTCGATCACGTCGTGCTCGGACTCGGCGCGCGAGGGGTAGCCGGACAGGCCGCCCTTGCTGCGGAGTTTGGAGAAGTCCTGGCGCCCGGTGAGGAGTTTGTGGACGTAGCTCTGGTGGCCGGTGTCCCACAGGATCCGGTCGGCGGGCGAGTCGAAGACGCGGTGCAGTGCGATGGTCAGCTCCACCACACCCAGGTTGGGGCCGAGATGACCGCCGGTCCTGGCCACCGCCTGGACGAGGAAGTGGCGGATGTCGGCGGCCAGTTCGTCGAGCCGCCCGTCGG
This sequence comes from Streptomyces sp. IBSBF 2435, assembly GCF_036815005.1. Classification (NCBI taxonomy): domain Bacteria; kingdom Bacillati; phylum Actinomycetota; class Actinomycetes; order Kitasatosporales; family Streptomycetaceae; genus Streptomyces; species Streptomyces sp. IBSBF 2435. Next base: position 23,725 of record NZ_JAJSYW010000077.1, read on the forward strand.
GCACGGCTTTCAGGTCGCGCGGGCCTTTGATGTGCTCCAGCATCGACATGTACAGACCTCGTTCCTGCCGGGTTTGCTCTGGATCGCCGACCGCTGACCGGCCGGCGGCAGTGCGGGTACGAGCCACCGGCCGGCTGCCCGGCCGGTGGCTCGTACCCCGGATCACCGGGAGGTCACTTCGCGCGGTTGGACGCGACGGTCTCCCGGGCGGCGCGGATGGACTCCTTGAGCGAGCCCATGGTCGCCAGGACCGCGGTGGGTTCGTAGCCGCAGTGGGCCATGCAGTTGTCGCAGCGGTCGTCCTTGCCGCGGCCGTACTTGTCCCAGTCGGTCTTGTCGATCAGCTCCTGATACGTCGGGACGTAGCCGTCCGCCATGAGGTAGCAGGGTCGCTGCCAGCCGAAGAGCGAGTAGTTGGGGATCGCCCAGGCGGTGCACGGGAAGTCGGCCTTGCCCTCCAGGAAGTCCAGGAAGAGCGGGCTGTGGTTGAGCCGCCACTTGCGCCGGTTGCCGCCGTCGAAGGCCTTCTTGAACAGCTCGCGGGTCTGCGTGACGCCCAGGAAGTGGTCCTGGTCGGGTGCCTTCTCGTAGGCGTACGCGGGCGAGAGCATCATCTCCTCGACCTTGAGGTCGTCATTGAGGAAGTTCATGACGTCGATGATCGTCTGCGGGGTGTCGGTGTTGAAGAAGGTCGAGTTGGTGGTGACCCGGAATCCGCGGCGCTGTGCTTCCTTGATCGCCAGCACGGCCTCGTCGAAGGTGCCTTCCTTCGCCACCGATTCGTCGTGCCGCTCCCGCATGCCGTCAATATGCACGGTGAACGCGAAGTAGGGCGACGGAGTGAATTTTTCGATCTTCTTGCGGAGCAGCAGGGCATTGGTGCAGAGGAAGACGAACTTCTTCTTGGCCACCAGCTGGCGGACGATCTCGTCGATCTGCGGGTGCATCAGCGGCTCGCCGCCGGCGATCGACACCATGGGCGCCCCGGACTCCAGGACTGCCCCGACCGCCTGCGCCACCGGCATGCGCTGCTTGAGCACCCCCGCCGGGTGCTGGATCTTGCCGCAGCCCTCGCATGCGAGGTTGCACGCGAAGAGAGGTTCCAGCTCGACGATGAGCGGGAACTTTTCGCGCCGCCGGACCATTTTCTGTTCGAAGAGGTACGACGCGATACGGACGGTCTGACGAAGCGGCATAGCCATCTAGCTCACCTCCGGGGGAGCAGCGGTAGTGCGGTGCCAATCGAGAAAGGCGGGTACAAGATCTCTGAGCACCCGGAATGCGATGATCCCGGTGCGAAGCGTTCCGACGCGCACGAGTTCGTATTCGGGCGTGTCGACGACGACGCGGGCCGCGGCGATGTGCTGCGCTCCTTCGGCGAGCGCGGCACGCCGCATGGCGGCCGATTCCATGTCGACGGCGATGGCACCGGTCGCCGCCAGTGCGGTGCGTTCCGCACCGCGTACGACATGGTCGGACTCGGCCAGGAGGCCGGTGTGCACGGTGTGGCCCGCGGCCTTGAGCGTGGCGGCCAGCACCGCGCTCTCGTGTCCCTCGTCGGAGACGACGATGTCACCCGGCCGCATGCCGGGGGCGAGCCCCGCGCAGAAGCCGGTGGTGACGACGGCCGCGTCGCGCAGCGCCGAATTGTGCAGCGCCTTGCGTACGGCCTCTTCCGCGGCCACGGGCCCCATGCCGGTACGGAGCACGGTGACCGGGTCTGCGGCGCCCCTGGCCGCTCCCCTGCGCAGCGCGAAGCGCTCGATGCGCAGGGCGCACACCACCAGCAGTGGACGGGTAGGGCCCACGGACTAAGCCCCCTTTCCTGCGGCTGTGGCGCCGGCCGCGTGGCCCGCGGCGCCGAAGGGCTCGCTGCGGGCGTAGCGCCCGAGCGCGGTGAGCGGGAAGACCATCCGGTAGAGGTGGTAGTTGATGGAGAAGTCCCGGGGGAAGCCGGTGCCGGTGAAATAGGGCTCGTCCCACGAGCCGTCGGGCAGCTGGGTCTCGGCCAGCCAGCGCACCCCGCGCTCGACGGCCGGGGTGTCCCGGCGGCCGGCCGCGAGCAGCGCCATCAGCGCCCAGGCGGTCTGCGAGGGGGTGGAGTGCCCGCGTCCCGCCCATTCCCTGTCGGTGTAGGAGCGCAGATCCTCGCCCCAGCCGCCGTCGGCGTTCTGCACCGACTCCAGCCAGCTCACGGCCCGGCGGATCGCCGGGTGGTCGGTGGGCAGGCCGGCCGCGGCGAGCGCCGGGACGGCGGACCCGGTGCCGTAGATGTAATTGACGCCCCATCGGCCGAACCAGGAGCCGTTGTCCTCCTGCTCGGCCAGCAGCCACTCGATGCCGGTGCGGGTGTGCGGGTCGCCCTCGACACCGAGCGCGGCGAGCATCTCCACCACGTGGGCGGTGACGTCCGCCGACGGCGGGTCGATGACCTCCCCGAAGTCGCAGAAGGGCAGCCGGTTGGGGAAAGGGCTGGTGTTGTCGGCGTCGAAGGCGCCCCAGGCGCCGTTCCTGGACTGCATGCCGACCGTCCAGCGCACCGCCCGGTCCACGGCGGTGTCCACCCGGGCCTGGTCGGGGTGGGCGACCCGGCGCAGGGCGAGTACGACCTCGGCGGTGTCATCGATATCGGGATAATTGTCGTTGTGGAATTCGAACGCCCAGCCGCCCGGGGCGAGCTGCGGCCGCTGCACGGACCAGTCGCCCGGGCGGGTGATCTGCTCCTCCAGCATCCAGTCGGCGGCCTTGATCAGCGCCGGGTGGTCGGCGGGCAGGCCCGCGTCGGCCAGCGCGATGGCGGCCAGGCAGGTGTCCCAGACCGGCGACTGGCACGCCTCGATCATCCGGACGCCTTCCTCCGGCCAGACGGCGAAACGATCCAGCGAGTCCAGTCCGGCCTTGAGCACCGGGTGGTCGAGGTCGTAGCCGAGCAGGTGCAGGGCGATCACCGAGTAGACCGCGGGCGGCTGGATGCCGCCCCAGCAGCCGTCGGCCTCCTGGCGTTCGATGATCCAGCGGGCGCAGGCGTTCATGGCACCGCGCCGCACGGGGCGCGGGCTGAATCTGCGGTAGACGTGCAGCACCTGGTCGAGCCGCTGGAAGACCCCGTCCCAGCTGGCGAGGGGCGCCCGGCGCTGTTTGGGGTTGGGCCGCTCGGGGTTGATGTGCAGTTCGTCGATGCCGAAGGGCGCGGGGCGCACCGGACGCAGCGCGCCGACGACGGTCAGCGGCACGATGGTCTGCCTGGCCCAGCAGCCGAACGAGTAGATGTTCAGCGGCATCCACTTGGGCAGGTAGATGACCTCGGGCGGCAGTTCCGGCAGGTCGTCCCAGTCCCACCAGCCGAACAGCGCGAGCCAGATCCGGGTGAAGACCCGGCTGGCCGCCACTCCGCCCTCGCCGCGCGACCACTTGGCGGCCAGCGACATGTGCGCCTCGTCGGGGGAGTCCCCGGCGAGCCGCAGCGCCACATAGGCCTCCACGGTCGCGGACAGGTCGCCGGGCCCGCCGTGGAAGGTGGGCCAGGCGCCGTCCTCGCGCTGCTGGGAGCGGATCCAGCGGGCCGACGCGGCGGTGGTGCGGGCGTCCTGGATGCCGAGGAACTGACGCAGCAGCAGGTCCTCGGCATCCATCGTCACATTCGTCTCGAGGTCGCCTTTCCACCATCCGTCGGGGTGCTGCCGTGCCAGAAGGTGGTCTGCGGCGCGCTGCACGGCACGCTGCGCCGCCGCCTCGGTGTCACCGGGTGGAACAGGATCCGGGTCCGAGGTGCTGCTGGCCGAGGGTGTCCGGTGAGTTGGCGTACCTGGACTGCCATCGGTCGTCGCTGTCATGGCTTCCCCTTTGCAGTTGAGACTTCTGCGGTGTTGGGGGCGGCCGTCGGCCGTCACATGCGAGGGACCGGCGACGTCAGCGCTCCACGTTGCTGTTCTTTACTTCTCGCGGACCACCACAAAATCCGCAAGACCTACGAGCTTACGATTAATTTCTTCCGGCATGTCCATTTTGTCCAGCGCGGCGACGGCGGTCGCATACTGCCTCCTGGCCTCCTGAGAGGTCCATTCGCGCCCACCGGCTTCTTCGATCAACGCCGCGCGCATGGCGAACTCTTCCTCGTTGAAGGCATCGTTTTCCGGATTCTTCGCGTCCGCCGCCAGCAGTTCACCCAGCCGCTCGGAAGCCGGCCCTCCGGCGGCCAGCGCGGCCACCACGGGAAGCGACTTCTTGCGCTGCCGCAGGTCGCTCCAGGTCTGCTTCCCGGTGCTCGCCGGGTCGCCCCAGATGCCCAGCAGATCGTCCACCGCCTGGAAGGCCAGGCCGAGGTGGTAGCCGTACTCCTCCAGCGCGTCGGCGTCGGCCTCGGACGCGCCGCCGAGCACCGCGCCGATGGAGGCGGCACAGGCCAGCAGCGAGCCGGTCTTGTTGCCCTCCATGTCCAGGCACTCCTGGACGGTGACCCGCTCCAGGTGCTCGAAGGTGATGTCCTGCGCCTGGCCGTCGATCAGTTTGCGGGTGGCGGTGGTCAGCCGGCGGGTGGCCCGGCCGGCCTCCACGGTGCCCTGCTCCAGCAGGATTTCGTTGGCCAGCGCGAAGAGCGCGTCGCCCACCAGGATCGCCTGGGCGGGGCCGTGCACCTTCCACACCGTGTCGCGGTGCCGCCGCTGCTCGTCGCCGTCGATCAGGTCGTCGTGCAGCAGCGAGAAATTGTGCACCAGCTCCACCGCGACCGCGCCGGGGATGCCGGTCTCGGCCGGGGCGCCCGCCGCCTCCGCGGTCAGCAGCGCCAGCGCGGGGCGTACGGCCTTGCCGCCGTCGCCGTCCGCGGGCCGGCCGGTCTGGTCGATCCAGCCGAAGTGGTAGGACGCCACGGTGTCCATGGGGGGTGCGAGGCGTGCGACTGCCGCGCGGAGCACGGGGGTGGTCAGGATGCGGCCGTTTTCCAGCAGCTCGATGACGCCGGCAGCGGTCACGTTCTCTCCTCTGGTTGCACCAATAGCACTCACGCCGCCTCCAGGACGCCGTTGCCAACCGGCAGGCCGAGGGCGGACAAAGCTTCTCGGGAGGCGCGCAGTCCGCTGCGCACCGCGCTCTCCATGGTCGCGGGCCAGCCCGTCGCGGTCCACGCGCCGGCCAGGAACAGGCCGGGCGCGCGGGTGACGGGACCCGGCCGCAGCGCGCCCACCCCGGGGGTGGGCGCGAACGTCGCCGTGCGTTCGCGGGTGACGAAGACGTCGCGGACGCCGGCACCGCGGGCGGCCGGCAGTACGCGTTCGAGTTCCGGCAGGTAGCGGTCGCGCAGTTCGGCGACCGGCAGGTCGATCTCGTCCTCGACGGCCGACTGCGACACGGCCACATACTGGCCGCCGCCGGTCAGGCCGGAGCTTTCGGTACGGTCGAAGACCCACTGGACGGGGCTGCCGAGAGCCGCAAGGAACGGCTGCCGGAGCACCTGTCTGTCGTAGATCACATGGACATTGAGGATCGGTGCGGTGCCGATCTGCAACAGCTTTTCCGGATGCTGGACAGCGCCGCTCGGCAGCAGTGCGTGCGCCTCGCGCTGCGGGACGGCCAACACCACGACGTCCGCGGTCAGTTGCTCGGCGCGGCCGGGGCCGGTCTCCAGCGAGACCTGCCAACCGCCGTCCGCCCCCCGCTCGATGCCGCTGATGCGGGTGCGCAGCAGCGTCCGTACGCCGGCCGTGTCCAGGGCCTTGCGGCCGCGGCCGTCGTGCAGGTCGCCGAGCGGGGCCGAGGCCCAGCCGATGTCGGCGGCACCCGGGTCCGTGAGCAGCCCGGTCTTGAAGACCATCGCGGCCAGGCCCAGCGAGGAGTGCGCGGCCGTGGCATTGAGCGTCGCCACGCCGACCAGGTCCCACAGCGCCTCGATGGTGCGCGCCGACTGCCCCCGGCGGGCCAGCCAGCTGCCGAAGTCGATGTCGTCCAGGGCCGGGTCGGTCAGGTCGAGGCCGCGCAGCGCCAGGGCGGCCCGGCCGACCGAGGCGCGCTCGCGCAGCGACAGGTGCCGATAGCGGGCCAGGCTCGCCGCCAGGTGCAGCGGCACCGGGAGGGCCGCCCTGGTCAGCCGGCCCGTCCTGCCGGTGTCCGCGTCCACGACCGGTACGTCCAGCCGGTCCTGAAGGGTCACCAGGTCGCGGGCGTCGATCCGGTCCAGGAACCACTGGTAGGCGGTGCAGCAGCGCAGGAAGACATGCTGGCCGTTGTCGACGGTCAGTTCGCCGCGCTTGAAGGAGAAGGCGAGTCCGCCCAGCCGCGGCCGGGCCTCGGCGAGGGTGACCCTCATGCCGGCGTCGGCCAGCCGGAGCGCGGCGGTGATCCCGGCGAGGCCGCCGCCGACGACGACGGCGCTGCGGCCGAGCGGCTGCTGCGATCCGCCCTGTGACCTCGTCATTCGCCCTCCCCTGCGGCCGGGCGCCGCGGGTTGCGGCGCGCTGTCGCGGGAAGTGACGCGGTGGACGGGCGCGGGGTTGCCTGACTGCGGGTGTGGCGGACCTGGTGACGGTTCGACTGCTGTGCCGCGTGCCGTGGACCCGCTCCCTGGCGGGTGGGTCTCACGTGTCCCTCCGGGGGGTCCTGGCGATACGGCGGGTGTCCAGGCCGGTAAGACCGCGGACGGCGACATAGGCCTTCTGCCGGCCGGGCAGCGCGACCCGGCCGCGCAGCACGGCGTCCGGGTCGGCGGCGATCCGCTCCAGCAGCCGGCGGTAGATGCCGGCCATGGCGGCCACGCAGGCGCCGCTGCGCCGGTCGAGCATCGGCAGCAGCCGGTAGCCGGTAGCGAAGAGGCTGCGGGCCCGGCGTACTTCGAATTCCACCAGACCGGCGAAATCGGAGCCGGGCGGGGCCGTGTCGCTGTGGAAACCGGCGGCACAGCCGAATTTGGCAAGGTCCTGGGCGGGCAGATAGGTCCGTCCGTTGCCGGCGTCCTCGCGGACGTCCCGCAGGATGTTGGTGAGTTGCAGGGCAAGGCCGAGCGTGTCGGCGTATTCGGCGGCACGTGCGTGATCGTGCCCATTCACGGTGCCGAACACGCCCAGCGAGAGCCGTCCGATCGCACCGGCCACACAACGGCAGTAAACAGCCAGGTCGTCCCAGGTTTCATAGGTCTCGCCCCGAACATCCATCAGAACACCGTCGATGAGTTCGTCCAGGCCTTCGAGCGGAATGGGAAAGACGCGGGAGGCGTCGGCGAGCGCCACCGCGACGGGGTCGGTGTCGTCCTCGCGGATGTCACCGCTCCTGACCCGGGTGAGCAGCTGCCGGGTGGCTTCGAGCCGTGCCGACTTCTCGGCGGGCGCCAGATCGCCGTCGCCGATGTCGTCCACGCGGCGCGAGAACGCGTAGAGAGCCGACATCGCCTGCCGTTTGGCGGTAGGCAGCAGACGGATGCCGTACGCGAAGTTGCGGGCCTCGTGGCCGGTCACGGTCTCACAGTACCTGTATGCGGCAAGTACCGGTCCGGACGTGTGGGCGGAACCGTTCACGGTCCGGCTCACCCCTTTCTTCGCAATGTCGACCCCACTTCGCGCAGCAGGCCGCTCTTGGTGGCTTTGGGCGAACCCGCGAGGACGTCGTATCCGGCACGCTCGACCGATTTCAGCGCCGCCCGCCCGCCACCGACGAATCCCGCGAGCAACAGCCGAAGCCTGCCACGGACGCTACCCACCAGGGGGGTACCTTCATTCAACAGCTCGCGAGCGCGTTCGGCCTCGAACGCGACCAGTGCTTTCACCTGCGGGGCCGCCTGCGGTGCTGCCAGGTCGGCCTCATCCACGCCGTAGCGTTTCATGTCCTCGGCCGGCAGATACACCCGGTCCCTCGCAAGGTCCTCCGCGACGTCCTGCAAATGCTCGACGATCTGCAGCGCGGTGCACACCGCGTCGGAGCGGCGGACCCGTTCCGGCGTCGAGGTGCCGGTCAGCGACAGCACCAGCCGGCCGACCGGGTTCGCGGACAGTTCGCAGTACGCGAGCAGGTCGCCGTAGGTCCCGTAGCGGGCCACCTGCTGGTCCTGGCGGTTGGCCGCGATCAGGCCGAGGAAGGGTTCGGGGGTCAGCTCCCGGCGGCGGACGGTGGGCTGCAGGGCCCGCAGCAGCGGGTGGGCCGGGGTGCCGTCGAAGACCTGCCGCAGGTCCGCCTCGAAGGCGTCCAGCATCGCGATGCGGTCGCCGGCGGCTGCCGGGTCCAGGCCGAGCAGGACCGCGTCGGGCCGGCCGCCGTCCGCCAGGTCGCCGTCGCCGATGTCGTCCACCAGCCGCGCGAAGCCGTAGACGGCCATCAGGTCCTGCCGCCATGCGCGCGGCAGGAACACCGGTGCCACCGGGAAGTTCTCGCGCGCGGCCTTGTCCAGCACGGCCTGGGACGTGTCGTCCCCGGTCACCGCGGGCTGCCCGGCAGACAGGCGGGATACGTGCCCCGGAGCAGGATGGTCCCGTTCGTCATGGCCGCCACATCCCCCGTTCTACACCGCCCCGTCGGATCTTCCCATTTCGGACACGCCGCCACGCCGGGCGTCGCACACCCGGAATCGATCATCAGAGGGCTCCCAGCACCGGTACAGCTTACGTCGGGCCGCTGTCCGGCGTACGCCGGGGGCGTGAAGGACAGTACCCGTCACAACGCGCGGCCCCCGCCGGATCATCCGGCGGGGGCCGTCGTCTTTCGCGGGCCGGGCGGCGGGTGCACCGCGGCGGCGAGCGGGCTACTTGCTGTGCGCCTCGTAGGCCTTGATGACGTCGTCGGTCGGCCCGTCCATCAGCAGCTCGCCCTTCTCCAGCCACACCACCCGGTCGCACGTGTCGCGGATGGAGTTGTTGTTGTGGCTGACCAGGAAGACCGTGCCGGCCTCCTTGCGCAGCTCGCGGATACGGTCCTCCGAGCGGCGCTGGAAGGCCCGGTCACCGGTGGCCAGCGCCTCGTCGATCATCAGCACGTCGTGGTTCTTGGCCGCCGCGATCGAGAACCGCAGCCGCGCCGCCATGCCGGAAGAGTACGTACGCATCGGCAGCGAGATGAAGTCGCCCTTCTCGTTGATCCCGGAGAAGTCGACAATGCCCTGGTAGCGGCGGCGCACCTCCTCCTGCGACATGCCCATCGCCAGACCGCCGAGCAGGACGTTGGTGGCACCGGTCAGGTCGTTCATCAGGGCCGCGTTGACGCCCAGCAGGGACGGCTGGCCGTCGGTGTAGATCTTGCCGCTCTCGGGCGGGAGCAGGCCGGCGATGGCCCGCAGGATGGTGGACTTGCCCGAGCCGTTGGAACCGATGATGCCGATCGCCTCGCCGCGGTAGGCGGTGAAGCTCACTCCGCGCACGGCGTGCACCCGGCGGACGTTCGGTGTGCCGCGGCGCAGCAGCAGCCGGCCGAGCGCCGCGGTCGCGCTGCCCTTGCCGGTGCCGGCGCCGTAGACCTTGTAGACGATGTGCACATCGTCCACGACCACGGTGGGGACGCGTGCGCCGGCTGTCTTCGTACGGTCGGCGACGGACTGCTGTTCAGCCACGGCCATAGTGCTCCTCCGCCTTCCAGAAGTAGATGTAGCCGCCGACACCCACCAGGACAGCCCAACCCACCGCGGCGATCCACACGTGCGGTGGCATCTGCGACGAGGTGACGCTGTCGATCAGTGCGAACCGGGCCAGGTCGATGTAGACCGAGGCGGGGTTGATGTCGAGCAGGATCTTGACGATGTGCGGGGCGTCCTCGGTCAGGTTCTCGATGCTGTACATGACGCCCGAGGTGTACATCCAGGTGCGCAGCATGAACGGCATCAGCTGTGCCAGGTCGGTCATCTTGCTGCCGAGCCGGGCCACGATCATCGCCAGGCCGGTGTTGAAGATCCACTGGGTGGTCAGCGCGGGGATGAGCAGCAGCCAGGAGGCGTCCGGCACCTCACCGGTCATCAGCACGATCGCGACGAGCACGAACATCGACATCATCAGCTGCTGGAGCTGCATCAGCGTGAACGCGATCGGCATCGAGGCGCGCGGGAAGTGCAGCGCCCGGATCAGGCCGAGGTTGCCCGACACCGCCCGGACGCCGCTCATCACCGAGGACTGCGTGAAGGTGAAGATGAAGATGCCGGTGACCAGGAAGGCGATGAAGTTGTCGACACCCTTCCTGGTACCGATCAGTACACCGAAGATCAGGTAGTAGACGGCCGCGTTCAGCAGCGGTGTCATGACCTGCCAGAGCTGGCCGAGGCGGGCCTGGGTGTACTGCGCCGCAGTACGTGCCTTGGCGAACTCGTTGATGAAATGTCGGCGGCCCCACAGCTGCCGGGTGTATTCCGCCAGCCCCGGCCGGGCGCCGCTGACGCTCAGCCCGTATTTGGCGGCGAGCTGGGAGGGACTGAGGCCGTCATCGGCCGTGGGTGCCGGCGGGGCACCGACGGCGACCGCACCATTGTGCGTTGTCTCGCTCACAGTTGACACTTTCGTCCTCAAGGTGCGCGCCGGGTGCAGGGGATTCCCGGGCTGCGCCTGATGCTCTCAGGTCCGAGCTTGTCAGATGATCGGGGGTCGGCCCAGTCGCGTCAACCGCCAGACCGTCCGCCATCTCATCGGCCGCCGTTCACCGCAGGGGGTGGTCCAGCCCTCGCGGAAACCGCCGAGCCAGGCACGCAGCGCCGGACCGGACGGCCGCCGCAGCAGCGTCAGGGCGAACCACACTCCGAGGTAGGCCGGTACCAGCGGCCACGGCAGATTGCGCCGGGCCAGCCACACCCGGTTGCGGGCCACCATCCGGTGGTAGACCGCGTGCCGGGCCGGCGAGGTGGTCGGGTGGTGCAGTACGAGGTCGGAACGGTAGTCGATCATCCATCCCGCGTCGAGCGCGCGCCAGGCGAGGTCGGTCTCCTCGTGGGCGTAGAAGAACTCCGCCGGCAGCGGACCGACCTGCTGGATCACCCGGCTGCGGACCGCGCAGGCACCGCCGAGGAAGGTGGTGACCCGCGAATTGCGCATCGGGTCGGCCGCGCGCAGCCGGGGGACGTGGCGGCGCTGGGTCGCCCCGGTGTCCGGGTCGGCGATCCGGAAGCTGATGATGCCCAGCTGCGGGTCGGCCGTGAACGCCGCCCTGACCAGCTCGGCGGTGTCGTCGCCGGGCAGCAGCCCGTCGTCGTCGAGGAAGAGCACCACGTCGACGTCGGCAGCGTCCGGGCCGAACAGGTCGATGCCGACGTTGCGCCCGCCGGGGATGCCCAGGTTCTCCGGCAGCTCCGCGGTGCGCACCCCGTCGGGCAGCACCGGCAGCGGGGCGCCGTTGCCGACCACGGCGACCTCGACCACGGGGCCCTGCTGCTTGGCGACCGAGTCCAGCAGGTCCTGCAGCTCGGCCGGCCGGTTGCCCATGGTGATGACGACCGCGCCGACCTTGAGCGGTTCGCTCATGTCCGCCTCATTTCAGTCTGCTGGAAGCGAGCACCGATACGAGGTGCAGCAGGGTCTGCACCAGTGCGATTCCGGCCAGCACGGCCACGCCGAGCCGGGTGAAGAACAGGTCGCCGCGGACCTGGTCGGCGATCGCCAGCACCACGATGAGCAGCGAGGCCTCGACGCCCAGCACCAGCCGGTGGAACTGGAGCGCGGCGGCGGCCCTGCGGGCCAGGGCGAGGCCGGAGGAGCGCGGCTGCGACGCCGCTTCCTTGACCGGCGGCAGCCCGCCCTGGTGGCGTGCCACGCCGACCAGGTCGGTCTCGGCCTTGATCAGGATCGCGCCGAGGGCGGCGAGGGTGCCCAGGAAGGCCCACAGCCAGTCGATCCGGCCGTCGCCCCACAGGTCGGCGGCGCGCAGTCCGAAGCCGACCAGGACCGCGGCGTCGCACAGGTAGGCGCCGACCCGGTCGAGGTAGACGCCGCTGAGCGAGAACTGCTGCTTCCAGCGGGCGATCTCGCCGTCGACGCAGTCGAGCAGCAGGTACAGCTGGACCATCAGCACACCGAGGACGGCGCCGCCGATCCCCGGCACGAGCAGCGCCGGGGCGGCGAGCACGCCGAAGACGGTCATCAGGTACGTCAGCTGGTTGGGCGTGATCCGGGTGGGCACCAGGTGCCGGTCTATACGCAGCGAGAGCTCGCGCATGTAGAGCCGGCCGGCCCAGTGCTCGCCGCTGCGCCGGTCCTTGACCCCCGGGGGGTGAACGACCGGGCGCAGTTCAGCTACTGATGGTTTTGGCATAGTCGGCGTATGCGTCCCTGATCTCGGTGTCGGACAGGTCGAGGTGTTCCAGGATCGTGAAGCGGCCGGGGCGGGTCTGCGGGGCGTAGTGCACCGCCCGGGCGAATTCCGCCTCGGTGAAGCCCATCTCGGTGGGCTTCACGGGCAGGCCGTGGCGGCTCAGCGTCTGGGCGAGCAGGCCCGACTCCTCGCGGGCGCCGCGCAGGTACATGGCGAAGGCGGCGCCGAGGCCGACCTGCTCGCCGTGCGCGGCGGCCCGGTCGGGGAAGAGCAGGTCGAAGGCGTGGCTGATCTCGTGGCAGGCGCCGGAGGACGGCCGGGTGTCGCCGCTGATCGACATCGCGATACCGGACAGCACCAGGGCCTCGGCGAGGGTGCCGAGGAAGGCGTCGTCGCCGATGCCGCCGGGGTGCCGCAGGACGGCCTCGCCCGCACTGCGGGCCATCGCCGCGGCCAGCCCGTCGACCGGTTCGCCGGTCTCGCGGTGGGACAGCTCCCAGTCGGCGATGGCCGACAGGTTGGAGACGGCGTCGCCGATCCCGGCCCGTACGTAGCGGGCCGGCGCCTCCCTTATGACGCCCAGGTCGATGACCACGGCGATCGGGGTGGGGACGCCGTAGGAGCCGCGGCCGTTGTCGTTGTCCAGGGTGGACACCGGGGAGCAGATGCCGTCGTGCGAGAGGTTGGTGGCGACCGCGACCATGGGCAGGCCGACCCGTGCGGCGGCGTATTTGGTGACGTCGATGATCTTGCCGCCGCCGAGGCCGACGACCGCGTCGTAGCGCTTGCCGCGCATGGCGTCGGCGAGCTTGACCGCGGCGTCGATGGTGCCGCCCTCGACCGGGAACCAGTCGGCCCCCGGCAGTTCCGGCGCCAGCGCCTCGCGCAGCCGGGCGCCCGAGCCGCCGCTGACGGCCAGCGCGAGCTTGCCCGAGGTGGAGATGCGCTGGTCGGCGAGCAGCCGGGACAGGTCGGCGAGCGCCCCGGTCCTGATGTCGACGACGACCGGCGAGGGGATCAGCCGGGTCAGTACTGGCACGCGATCTCCCGGCCCCTGGCGAGATCGTCGTGGTTGTCGATCTCGACCCAGGCCACGTCGCCGATCGGAGCGACGTCCACGGTGAAGCCGCGGTCGACCATCTCCTGGTAGCCGTCCTCGTAGTACAGGTCGGGGTCGCGCTCGAAGGTGGTCTTGAGCGCGTCGGCGAGGTCGGCAGCCGCCTCGGCCTCGATGAGGGTCACACCGATGTACTCGCCGCTCGCCTCGGCCGGGTCCATCAGCTTGGTGATCCGCCGTACGCCCTTGCCGGGCTCCACGACGACCTTCATCTCCTCGTCGGCGAGCCGCTTGACGGTGTCGAGCGCCAGGATCATCCGCTTGCCCTCGCCGCGGGCGGCGAGCAGCGTCCGCTCCACCGAGACCGGGTGGACGGTGTCGCCGTTGGCCAGAATCACACCCTGCCGGATCACGTCACGGGCGCACCACAGGGAGTAGGCGTTGTTCCACTCCTCGGCCTTGTCGTTGTCGATCAGGGTGAGCTTCAGTCCGTAGCGCGCTTCGAGGTCCGCTTTGCGCGCGTAGACGGCTTCCTTGCGGTAGCCGACGACGACCGCGACCTCGGTGAGGCCGACCTCGGCGAAGTTCGCCAGCGTCAGGTCGAGCACGGTCAGGCTGTCCCGCGCGCCCTCCGGGCCGACCGGCACCAGGGCCTTGGGCAGGGTGTCCGTGTGGGGACGCAGGCGCCTGCCTGCGCCGGCTGCCAGCACAAGGCCGATCATGCGGGTTCTCCTGATTCGTCGTGTACGGCTGCGGCGGCCCCCGAGGTCACCCAGAAGCGGATGCTCTCGACGAGGACCAGCAGCGCGATGGCTAGGGCGAGCACCGTCAGCGTGACCGTGAAGCCCGTACGGTGTGCGGCGACGGCTGCGGCCAGGGCCGCGACCAGCGTGCGGCCCTCGTGGCCGCCTGCCGTCCGCACCACGGCCCGCGGGGGTGCGCCGGCGCCGCCGCGTATGCGGTACACCGTGTCGTAGTGATGGTAGGCGACGGCCGACACCAGCCCGAAAGCGGCAGGCAACGCTCCGTTCACGCCGGAGACCGCGGCGAGCGCGAGCACCGTGCCGTACTCCCCGGCCCGGAACATCGGCGGCACCAGCCAGTCCAGCGCGCCCTTGAGCGGCAGCGCGACGGCGAAGGCCGAGGTGACGACGTAGAGCGCGGCGGCGACCACCGGGTACCAGCTGCCGTGCGGGGCGAGCGCCGCGGTGGCGATCACCCCGGCGGCGGCGAGCACGGCCACGGCGGGCGCGGCGAAGGGCGGCATCCGGCGGGCCAGCGGGCGCAGCACCGCGGACAGCACCTCGGCCAGCGGGCCGCTGTCGGCGAGGTCGTCCAGCGCCCGCGCTGCCCGGTCGGTACGGCGGGCCCTGCGGGTCAGCGAGCGCAGCACCCGGCCCGCGGTGGTGTAGCCGGCGGCGAGCGTGCAGCCGACGAGCAGGACCACGAAGGTGACGCGGGGGGTGCTGACCGCGGTGAGCACCGCTATCAGCGCCCAGCGCTCGCCGATCGGCAGCACTATCATCCGCCGCACCCAGACCGTCCAGCCGACGCTGTCCAGCTTGTCGGACAGCGCGGCGGTGGGGCTGGTGTTGGCGGTCGCGTCGTGGTTGGCCTCGTTGAAGGAGAAGTCGACGACATGGCGGCAGGTCTGCAGCACCATGGCGCCCAGCGCGAGCGCCCACACGTCGTCGCCGCCGCGGGCGGCGCCCAGCGCGAGCCCGGCGTAGTAGGCGTACTCCTTGGCGCGGTCGAAGGTGGCGTCCAGCCAGGCGCCGAGCGTCGAATACTGCAGCGAGTAGCGGGCCAGCTGGCCGTCGGTGCAGTCCAGCACGAACGACGCGAGCAGCAGCACGCCGGCGGCGACGTATCCGGCGCGGGTGCCGGTGGCGGCGCACCCGGCGGCGATCAGCGCGACCAGCAGCGAGGCGGTGGTGACCTGGTTGGGGGTCAGCCCGCGGCGGGCGCACCAGCGGGCCAGATAGCGCGAGTAGGGGCTGATGCAGTGCGTGGTGAAGAAGCCGTCGCGGGCCTTGACCGCGCTGCGCAGCCGTACGGACTCCTCGTCGACGGCGGCGATCGCGGTGCCCGCCGCCTCGGCGGCGGCCCGGTCGGTGGCCACCTCGGCGACCAGGACGCCCAGCTCGGGGCGGTACGGCGGCTCGCCCGTCGCGGCCAGGGCCGCGGCCAGGGCGTCGGGCAGGACGTCGTCGGCGGGGCCGCTGCGGGGGGCGGGGAGCGGTACGGCGGCGCTCTGGGCCGTGGTGGCGGTGGCGGTCCTGGCCGCGGTGTGCGTGCCGGTCGCGGTGTCCGCGGCGGGCGCGCCGCCGGCGGAGGAGCCGCCGCCGTAGGCGGGCGGGCCGCCGGAGCGCCCGGCCGGGAGCGCCGCCAGGGCGCGGACCAGGGCCTGCCGGGCGGCGGGGCGGGCTGTCAGGGCGCCGGGGACCGCGGCAGTGTCGAACCGCGGGTCGGTGAGCGCCAGCCGCAGCGCGTGCCGGTGGCCGCGGAAGCGGCGGTCCACCACGGCGACCCGGTCGCCGGCCGGCGCCGCGGTGAGCCGGGCCGCGACGGCGTCCGGCGTGTCCGCCTCGACGACCTGGAATCCCAGCGCCCGCAGGTCGTCCGTCAGCGGTGACGGCGACCCTGCGGCGGGCGGGCCGGTGAGAATAGCGGTCGGCAGAGGAACCCACTCCCTGGAAGCGTGCGAAGACCGTGCCCGCGGGCGGTCGGCGGCGGAGCAGCCGGGCGCCCGGCACGACGGCAGAGGCTATCGGATGAACGACAGAGGTCGTTCACCGACTATTCGCCCAGACTTGGCGCGCACGGTGTGATCATCATGCGCGATCCGCGCCGCCCGGACAACCAGCGTCCCCTGTACGCCGTACGGGTGACCTCGGGTGGCCTTCCCGCGCCCTTGCCGCGTGGCTCATCACCGCAGGTCACCGCACATGACAACGGTCTCCAGTACCGGCTTGCCCACATTGGGTCACCGGTGTTGACTGACCGCCGCGGCGGGAAGTCCCGGGCGCGGGCCTCCGGCGGCGGCCCGGAACACGGAAGCGGCACATCGCAGCGCACAAGGGAAGGGGACGCGCCGATGGGGGCAGGGCACAGCCATGGGGCCGGCCACGCGCACGGACACGGCACCGCGACCGCCGCACACCGCGGCAGGCTGCGGGTGGCGCTGGGCATCACCGTGCTGGTGCTGGCCACCGAGGTGGTCGGCAGCGCGCTCACCGACTCGCTCGCGCTGCTCGCCGATGCCGGGCACATGGCCACCGACGCGGCGGGCATCGCGATGGCGCTGCTGGCCGTCCACATCGCGGGCCGCCCGGCGAGCGAGCGCCGCACCTTCGGCTACGCGCGCGCAGAGATCCTGGCGGCGGTGCTCAACGCGGTGCTGCTGTTCGGGGTCGGCGCCTTCATCTTCGCCGAGGGCATCAGCCGGCTGATCTCGCCGCAGCACTTCGACGGCGGGGCCACCATCGTCTTCGGGCTGATCGGCATGGTCGCGAACACGGTGTCGCTGCTGGTCCTGATGCGCGGCCAGAAGGAGAGCCTGAACGTCCGCGGCGCCTTCCTTGAGGTCATGGCGGACGCGCTGGGCTCGCTGGCGGTCGTCGTGGCGGCCGGGATCTTCCTGGCCACCGGCTGGCGGCAGGCCGACGCCGTTGCGTCGCTGCTGATCGGCCTGCTGATCGTGCCGCGCACCTGGCGGCTGCTGCGCGAGGCCGTGGACGTGCTGCTCGAAGCGGCGCCCAAGAACGTGGACATGGCGGCGGTGCGGCGGCACATCGAGGGGCTCAAGGGGGTGGAGGGCCTGCACGACCTGCACGCCTGGACGATCACCTCGGGCATGCCGGTGCTGTCCGCGCACGTGGTGGTCAGCCAGGACGTGCTGGAGGCGGTGGGCTACGAGAAGATGCTGCACGACCTGCAGGGCTGCCTCGGCACCCACTTCGACGTCGAGCACTGCACCTTCCAGCTGGAGCCGGCCGGGCACGCCGAGCACGAGGCGCGGCTGTGCCACTGAGGGCGCGGCGGCGTGCGGCCGGTGCGCCGGTGCGCGCCGAATACGGCGTCCGCGATTACCGGCAGCTCATGTGAGGCAGACTGAGGACTTGCCGCCGAACGCGAAGGATGGTCATGCCCAGCAGCCCTGCCACCGACCGACCCGGCTCCCCCGCAGGTCCGCCGCCTCCCGGCGGCGCCGCGGAGCCGATCATGCTCGAACTCGTCGATGAGAACGGTGTGACGATCGGCACAGCGGAGAAGCTGTCGGCGCACCTGGCGCCCGGCCGGCTGCACCGGGCGTTCTCGGTCTTCCTCTTCGACGACGCCGGCCGGATGCTGCTCCAGCGCAGGGCGCTGGGCAAGTACCACTCGCCCGGCGTGTGGTCGAACACCTGCTGCGGCCACCCCTATCCCGGTGAGCAGCCCTTCGTCGCCGCCGCCCGGCGCACCGCGGAGGAGCTGGGGGTCGCGCCGGCGCTGATGCGCGAGGCGGGGACCGTGCGCTACAACCACCCGGACCCGGCGTCGGGTCTGGTGGAGCAGGAGTTCAACCACCTGTACGTGGGGCTGGTACGCGGCCCGCTGGACCCCGACCCCGAGGAGATCGACGACACCGCCTTCGCCGGCCCCTCGGAGCTGGCGAAGCTGCGCGCCGAGGGGACGTTCTCCGCGTGGTTCGGCTCGGTGCTCGACACGGCGCTGCCGACGGTGCGCGAGGTCACCGGGGACCGGGCGGGCTGGTAACCGGTCAGCCGTCGGGCGGCCGCAACGGCAGGGCGGCCCAGATCATCTTGCCGCCGGTCGCGGTCTGCACGATGCCGCAGCTGCCGCCCGCCTCCGTGGCGATCGCGTACACCAGCAGCAGCCCGCGCCCGCCGGTCCTGGCGTGGTCGGTCTCCAGCACCTTGGGGCGGTACGGGTGCTGGTCCTCGACGGCGACCCGGATCCAGTCGGGGCCGACCGCGACCTCGACGCCCAGCTCCGGCGACAGGACGGCCGCGTGCTTCACGGCGTTGGTGACCAGCTCGGAGACGATCACCAGGAGGCCGTGCAGGATGTCGTCGTGGACCGGCACCGCGAGGTCGGCGACCAGTGTGCGCACCCCGTGCCGTACCAGGGGCACCGAGGGATCCACGGTGGGGGCCGTGAAGCGCCACACCCCCTCGTATGCCCCCGGGGCCGGGGGCTGTTCGTGCGGGATGCTCCCGCGCACCTCCATGACCGCATCCACCATCGCCTTCGCGTATGTGTGCCCAAAGGCCCCGCCGGTGTCCCGGGGATTTCCGCCTCATGGCATCGAGTGTCCGCAATGCCGGGGGTCGCGGCAGCCGGGAAACCGTAAGTCCGCACCTTTCAGCGTTTTGCGACTGGCGGTGACCGGTAGTGTCGTCCGGGCGACTGCTTCCGACCGCCCGTTGTCGTATGTGTGCCGTCCAGACGCCCGTCCTGTTCGAGGAGCCTCCATGACCATGCCGCCGGGTCTCTCGGTCGACACCGCAGACGGCACCGCCACGGTCACGATCGCCAACCCGGCCCGCCGCAACGCGATGACGCTGGACATGTGGGCGGCGCTGCCCGTCCTGCTGGCGCCGCTGGCGAAGGACCCGGCGGTGCGGGTGCTGGTGCTCACCGGGGCCGGCGACACCTTCTGCGCGGGCGCCGACATCAGCGGCTTCACCGACGACGCCGGGCTGTGGGCGGCGCAGGCTGCCGCGGTCACGGCGGAGGAGGCGCTGGCCGCCTTCCCGAAGCCGACGATCGCCGCGGTGCGCGGCTACTGCGTCGGCGGCGGCTGCCAGCTCGCGGCGGCCTGCGACCTGCGCTTCGCGGCGGAGGGCGCCCGCTTCGGGGTGACCCCGGCGCGGCTCGGCATCGTCTACCCGGCGTCCACCACCCGGCGGCTGGTCAGGCTGACCGGTCCCGCCACGGCGAAGCACCTGCTGTACTCGGCCGAGCTGATAGACCACGAGCGGGCGCTGCGGACCGGCCTGGTCGACGAGGTGTGGCCGCCCGACGGGCTGGCCACCCGGGTACGCGACTACACCGCCCTGCTCGGCGCCCGCTCCCGCCTCACCCAGCACGCGGCCAAGGACTTCACCGACGGCGCCCCCGACCCCGAGCGCGAGCGCTACTGGTCCGCCCAGGCCGCCGACAGCCCCGACGCCCTGGAAGCCGCCACCGCCTTCCTCGCCGCCCGGACCCCCCACTTCACCTGGACCC